>JBOGIZ010000576.1:0-7123 GCA_050747805.1 Vicinamibacterales bacterium
GAATTGGGAAGACCCCAATTCACCAACTCACGACTGCCGCTTACTGTCTTCCGAATCGATAGGTCACATTCAGCCGGACCACCCTCGGCGCGAGGAACTGCGTCGGCGACAGGAACGTCGCGATCTGCATGACCGGCGCGGTCGGGTTGCCGGCAACCTGGATCGGCGTCGTGTTCGATCCCAGCCGCACGTTGTACACCGTGTTGGCGTTGGTGACGTTGTACACGTCCACGCTCAGTTCGAACTCGTTGCTGTTGAGGTTGAAGTTACGGCCGGCGCGCAGATCGAGCGTCGGCAGCCACGGCAGCTCGACGCTGCCGCGCGGTTCGGTGTCGACCGTCGTCGAGGACGGCAGACAATCGACCGTGACCTTCGACGAGCAAGCCTGAATCGCCCAGGTCCGCGTAATCGGGAGCCCCGACTGCAGGCGGAAGTTGCCCGACAGCAGGATCCCGTACTTCATCTGGTACGAGCCCGTCGCTTTCAGATTGTGGCGACGGCCGCCGGCCTCGCCGTTCGCGAACACGAAGATGCTGTTCGGATTGCTCACCGAGAGGACGTCCTGCCGCGTGTGCGAGTACGTGTAGCCGAAGATCAGATTGAACTTCGACGACCGCTGCGTGACGTTCAGATCGACGCCGTTGTAATGCTGCGCCAGACGGTCATCGTTGATCGTCACGGAATTCGTCACGGCGCCCGGATTCAGACTGTACACGGTGATCGGCTGGTCATCGGCAGTCCCCAGGATGCCGTCCCGCCCGGGATCGGTCAGCGCCACCTGCGAGTACAGGGTCGGCCACAGAGCCTCGTTGGCGTCGGCCGTGCCCATCGTCTGATGCTGCCGCGTGTGGATGAACGCCGCTTCGACCGAGGTGTTCGGGAGCAACTGATGATCGACGCTGACGTCCAGCTCGTTCGTGTACGGACGCTGGATGTCCTTGTTGAAGACGGCGACATTCAGGTTGGCTGTCCTCGTGAGACTGCCGAACTCTCCGCCGACGTACTGCGCGCCGTTCCACACGGCGCTGCCCGGTTCGAAAATGAAGTCGCCGTTCAGATCGTTCCACGCGTACGTCTGATTGAGGTTCGCGTTGGGATTGGGCGGCGTGCCGGTGCCAATCTGATCGAGGTACTTGCCCCACGACGCCTTCAACGCCGTCTTGCCGTTCCCGAACAAATCATAGGTTGCGGCAAACCGCGGCGCCCAGTTGTGCCACAGGGGGTCGCCGTGAATCGGATCGAACTGCTTCTGCACAGTGTAGTTCTGCGCCGTGAACACCGTCCCGCCCGGGAAGTACTGACTGTCCTGATCGGTCTGTGACGGCAGGTAGCCTTCAACCCGCTCCCAGCGGATTCCCCCCACCACGGTCAGCCGCTTGATCGAGTACGAGTCCTGGCCGTAGAGCGCCGTGGTCATGACGGAGCGCTGCTGCACCAGCGGCGTATTGAAGATCTGGACCGTCGAGGCCGACGGCGTTGGCAGGCTGGTGAACACCAGGTTCACGTTGTCGGCACGCGTGGTGGTGACCGTTTCGGGCGTGTAGCCGTTGTCGAACCCGGCCTTGAACTCATGACGGCCAAACAGCATGTCCGGCACGTAGAACTGCCAGTTGGCGATTGCTTCCGTCCGCCGGCGGAACATGAGCGGATTCGACGTGTTGTTTCGGTACTGGATTCCGGTCGAGTTGTCGAAAATCGGCTGGAGATCCGTTTTCTGGTACAGCGGGAAGTGCGTATTGTTGTAGGCGACCTTCGCGTCCAGGAACATCTGATTCGACAGCACGCGGTTGTACGCCAGCTGCGTCACCACGAACGTATCGAGTTCCTTCCAATCCGACTCCTGTGTGTTGCCCACTGAAGACGCCCGGTTGGGCTTGTCGTACCGCTGCCTCGAGAGATATCCCTCAAAGCGATCTTTTTGGCCCAGCTGATACGTGAGCTTTCCCTCACCGGCCAGGATATCGGTCGTATCCTCGTCGCTCGTCGCGCTCAGCGGCGTCGCGATGTAGCTGGGCGCAACCGCGGGGAACCCCGGCACCTTGACGTGCGTCGCCTGGAAGTTGAACGACCCGAAGTAGAACAGCCGGTTCTTCAGCACAGGGCCGCCGACCTGAACGTTCGAGTTGCTCAGGATCTGCGTCGAATTCGAATCGGGCCGGAATCCGTCATTCAGAAGCGTCGAGTCGACATTGTTCGACTGCGTGGGCTTGCCCTGATAGGTTTGCAGCGCTTCGCCGCTCAACTGGTTGGTGCCGCTCTTGGTGACCATGTTGATGAACACGCCGCCGGTTCCGACGGAGATGTCTTCGGCACCCGTCGACACCTGGATGTTCTGGAACGCGCTCGGGATGTAGTAGTTCATCGAGTATCCCTGCGCGGCCGGATCGTTCACGTTCACGCCGTTCAGGAGCTGCGTGTTCTGCGCGTTCGGCACGCCGCGAGCCGACATCGCACGCTGCAGGCCGCCCTGGTTGCCGCCGACGTCCGGCGTCTCGACAACGACCCCCGGCGCCTTGTACTCGAGGATGTTCCAGATGTCTTTCCCGCCCGGCGTCGTATCGAGAATGGTGGCGTCGATGTCGGTCTTCGACCCGACGCTCTTCGTGTCCACGAGCGGCGACTCGCCTTTCACCGTCACCTCTTCCGACATCGTGCCTACCTTCATGCCGACGTCGACGCTGACCGTCTCGCTCTGGTGCAGGATCAGGCCCTCGCGCACGAAGGTCTGAAATCCTTGGAGCGTGACCTTGACGGAGTAGGTGGCGGCTGTCAGGCCGGGAACCTGATAAACGCCGCTGCTGTCGGTGACTCCGACGAGCGGTGACGGCAGGACGGGGCTGGTAACGGTGACGGTCGCTCCGGGCAGAACCGCGCCCTGCGCGTCAACAACTTTGACCGACAGCACGCCGGTTTGGACCTGTGCCCATGCGCTCACCGCCGACAGTAATAGAACTGCCAGCAGCCACGCGCTTGTCCGAACGTGTCTCTGCATGTGTGCTCCTCCCGACCAAACAACTACGAACGGTTGAATCATCAGATACGAAAAATCGGCGCCGATCCGCCTCGCGGATTCCCCGTGTTCGGATTCTCTCCGGATTCTGTCTGGATACACGCGCCTGCGAACGAAGCGTGCGCGCCAACGGCAAATCTATGGCAACCGGCGTACCGGATGCAAATCTGGCCGGAATCGGGAAAACGCTAGGCCGCCGAAGATGGCGGCTCCCGTTCGATGCGACGATGGGTCCCGACCGCCTCGCGCGAGGATCTTGACGATCGCCGCGGGAGCGATGTCGATGACGCGGCGACTCAGCCACTCATCGCTGCGACTGGGCGCCGTGCGCCCGCCGCGCGCGGCGGACTCGTCAGCCGGCACGCACCCCGCGCCCCGCGCCCCGCGTCCCGCCCCCCGGAGAGTGATGTAATTAAAGCGTCTCGCATGCCATCCCCGACACCTTCCCATCTGACGCGCGCGCTCCGCCACCGCAACTACCGGCTCTTTTTCAGCGGCCAGAGCATCTCGCTCACGGGCTCCTGGATCACCCGAGTGGCTACGAGCTGGCTCGTGTACCGTCTCACCGGCTCCGAACTGCTGCTCGGCGTCGTCGGATTCTGCGGCCAGATCCCGACGCTGCTGCTCGCGCCGTTCGCGGGCGTCCTCGTCGATCGCTGGGACCGTCAGCGTCTGCTCGTCGCCACGCAGGCGCTCTCGATGCTGCAGTCGCTCGCGCTCGGCCTCCTGACGCTCGATCACAAGATCACCGTGGGCTGGGTGCTCGGGCTGCAAATCGTGCAAGGCGTCATCAACGCCTTCGATACGCCGGGCCGCCAGGCGTTCGTCGTGGAGATGGTCGACGACCGCGCCGATCTCGCCAACGCGATTGCGCTCAATTCGTCGATGGTCAACGGGAGCCGGATCATCGGCCCTGCGATCGGCGGCATTCTGATCGCGGCAGCCGGCGAAGGCTGGTGCTTCCTGGCCGACGCGATCTCGTACCTGTTCGTAATCGTCTCGCTCCTGATGATGCGCGTGCGGCGGTCGAAGGCCCTGCACGCGGAAACCGAAGCCCACATGCTCGAGGAGCTGCGGACCGGGTTTCAGTACGTGGTCGGCTCGATCCCGATTCGCACGTCGCTCATCGTGCTCTCGATCGTGAGCGCGATGGGCATGCCCTATACCGTGCTGATGCCGGCCATCGCCGCGACCATTCTGCACGGCGGCCCGAACACGCTTGGAATCCTGATGACGGCCAGCGGCGTCGGGGCGCTCGCGGGCGCGCTCTACCTCGCATCACGCCGCACCGTCGTCGGCCTCGGCCGAGTGATGCTCGTGGCGACGCTGGCGTTCGGCGGCGCGATGGTCGCCTTCGCCTTCGCCCGCACGCTCTGGCTGTCGATGCTGCTGCTGCCGATCGTAGGCGCCGGCTTCATGGTGCAGCTCGCCGCGACCAATACGGTCCTTCAGACGATCGTCGAAGACCGCCTCCGCGGCCGCGTCATGGCGTTCTACACCATGGCCTTTTTCGGGACGGCGCCGATCGGGAGTCTGGTCGCGGGCGTGGCCGCGGCGCGCATCGGCACCGAATGGACGCTCGCGATTTCCGGCATCCTGTCGATCGCGACGGGGATCTGGTTCGCGACACAGCTGCCGCGCATCCGCGAGGTCGTGCGTCCGATTTACGTCGAGCGCGGGATTCTTCCCGTCGCGCCCGTCGCCGCGGTCGACAGCGGCTCAAAAACGCTGTAATTGCCAGTTGCCGGTTACCGGTTGCCAGTGATCGGTTGCCAGTTGTCAGTGGCCAGTTGTCAGTGGCCGGTGACTGGTGCCTGGTTACTCCGCCCGCAGCGTCGCCGCCGGATCCAGTCTGAGGACGCGCAGCGCGGGCACGAGCGATGCCACGAGCGCGATGATGAGCAGCGTGGCGACAACGATGGTGAACGTGAGCGGATCGGACGGCGTCACACCCCACACGAATGACTGCAGCAGGCGGACGACCGCCACCGCGGACGCGGCGCCGATGATGATGCCCACTGCCGCCAGCAGCATGCCCGGAAGCACCACGCTGCGGATCGCCTGTCCGGCCGTCGCGCCGAGCGCCAGGCGAATGCCCAGCTCGCGCGTACGCTCGTTGACGCTGCTCGCAATGAGCCCGTGAATGCCCACCGCGGCCAGCACGAGCGCAATGAGCCCGAGCCCGGCAACAAGTCCCACCATGAAGCGCTGCGACGCGAGCCGCTCCCCGCGCAGGTCGTCGATCGTCTTGATTTGCGCGATCGGCAGCTGCGGATCGACAGCGGCGATGGTGCGGCGCAGGTCGGGAACAAGCGCGGACAGCGGCAGCGTGCTGCGAACCACCCACGATGGCTCGAACCAGCGATGCACCAAGGAGAGAAAGCCGCCGCTCATCTGCGTCAACGGAAGATAGATGCACGCCAGCGAACCGATCGGCGCCTCCGACGCGGAAAAGCCGCCGCCGCCATATTGAACGTTTCCAACGACGCCGATGATTTCCAGAACTTTCCCCTCGGTCTTGATATGGCGGCCGACGACATCCGGATCGTCCTTGTAATAGCGCGCGATGAACGTCTGGTTCACGACCGCGACCAGCGGGCTCGACAACGTATCGGCATCGCTCGTCGTGCGCCCCGCTTCGACAGGAATCTTCAGCGTCTCGAAGAATCCTGGTGTGACGTAGGTCTCGTTCATGAAGTGGCCATCGTGCGGACCGTCGGGAAGGCGTCCGTCGACGCGGGTGAAGCCGTCATTCAGGAGCCGCGTGTACGGCATGCCGAGCGCGACGCCCGCGTTCTGCACACCGGGCATCGCCCGCAGGCGCGTCAGGGTCTCGCCGAAGAGATGCGCGACAGCCGCCGTGTCGTGGTAGCGCGCGTCCTGCAGCGACACGCTCGCCGTGACGAGGTGCGCATCGTCAAAACCCGGATTCAGGTCCCGCAGGTGAATGAACGAGCGAATCAGCAGGCCGGCGCTCACGAGCAGGATCACGCCGAGGGCGACTTCCGCGATCACGAGCAGCTGGCGCGGCCATCGGTTCGACGATCCGGCGACGCCGCGGGCCCCGGTTTCCGCGAGCGCGGCCTGCACGTCGAGCCGCGACGTCTGGAGCGCCGGCACCAGGCCGAACACCACACTCGTTGCGAGCGCGACCAGCAGTGTAGCCAGCAAGACCGCCGTATTCAGCTCGAGCGGCTGCCACAAGGCGAAGACCTTCGCGGCGAGCGAGCCCAATATTTGCAGCAGACCAAACGCCACGAGAAGTCCTGCCGCGCCGCCGGCGAGCGCCAGGAGCGCGCTCTCGATCAGCAATTGACGCACGACCGCCGCGCGGCCGCTCCCGAGCGCCATACGCGTCGCGACCTCGCGGGTCCGCGTCGCGCCGCGCGCGATCAGGAGGCCGGCGATGTTGACGCACGCGATCAGCAGAACGATGCCGACGGCGCCCCACAGCATGAGCAGGGGTTGGCGCGTCTGTTCGGTCATCGCTGACTGCATGGGGACAAGGTTCAGTTCGGCCACGTCACCTGGCCCGACGTTCTGGAACGCAAACGGCGACACCGAACGGAGGTCGTTGCGCGCTTCGTCCCAGCTGACGCCGTCATGGATTCGCAGGACGACGTCATAATTGGTGCCCGCTCCTTCGCCGGTCATCGACGCCTGGAGAGGCGTCCAGAGATCGACGGCCGGACCGTCGGAGTCGGAGCGCTCCGTGATTGGGAAGTTCGACGGCATGACCCCGACCACGGTATAGGCATCTCCCCTGAGCCGAATGGTCTGTCCGACGATCGAGCGATCGCCTTTGAAGACGCTCTGCCAGAGGCCATAACTGAGAACGGCGACGGGCGAACCACCAGGGCGATCCTCGTCGGCCGTGAACTCCCGGCCGATCGCAGGCAGGATCCCAAGCACATGGAAATATCCGGCGCTCACCCGCTGCTGCTGGATGTAGGCGGCGCTGTTGCCCGCAACGAGATTGACGCCCGAGGTCCCGGCAATTGCAGCCGCGTCGACCGTGGTCGCGTGATCGTGGACCGCGAACCACATCCGTCCATTCGAGCCGACCGATTGATTGTCGCCGTTCTTCGTCCGGGTGTGGTACCCGAGCTGCGC
>JBOGIZ010000577.1:0-2517 GCA_050747805.1 Vicinamibacterales bacterium
GTGCACGACAGCGTCATCACGTGCCGGTTCGTCGAGACGCGCAGCACGACGCCGCGATCGTCGAGCGCCTCCGCAATATCGGCCGCCGAGCGTGTCGTCGTGCCGCGATCGATCACGCGGCCAAGAAACCACGCGAGACCCGCGCTGTGCTCGGGCTCGTACAGGCTGCCGGCGCGAAAAGCCGCGTTGATCGTCACGGCCGGAGAGAAGAACGTCTCCTGCACGATGAGGACCGCGCCGTTGGAAAGAACGGAGCGAACCGGCGAGAGTCCCGTCTGAACCGCCGTGCTCATTGTCGCGGCTCAATCGGCTGGAACCAGCCGACCGTCCGCTGATCGGATGCGAGCCGCCGCGTGGCGGCGCTGGCGACCTGCTCGACCGTCACCCGCTGCACCGAGGGGGCGATCGCGTCGAGGTAGCCCGGGCCGGCGACCGTCTCGAAATATCCGAGCTGATGCGCGATGTTCGTCACGCTGTCGTTTTCGAACACGAGCCGGGCGCGGAGCTGTCGCTTGGCCCGCGCTATTTCCGCGTCGGTCAGCCCGTCGGCACGCACGCGTTCCAGCTCGGCGAACGCCGCCTCTTCGAGGGTCGCCAGCGAGACGCCATCCGTGGCGGTCAGTGAGATGCTGTACAGAAACGGATCCGCAGTGGCCAGCAGCGAGCCCGATACGGAACTCGCGAGGCCGCGCTCGACGAGCGCGGTGTAGAGCCGCGCCTTGCGCTGCGGCGGAACCCCTCGAAAGCTGGTCCAGAGGTTCGTGCCCTTCGCGCCGGTCAGCGCGGCGTCGAGCACCAGCATCGGAAAGAAATCCGGGTCGCCGACGGCCGGCGCGTGCCACGCGAGCTTGAGATACGCGGTCGTGCCTTCGCGTTCGATGCGCACGCGGCGTTCGCCGATCTGGCGGGGTTCGGGCGCGCGCTGCCGATCCGGCGCGGACGCCGACTCGATCCGACCGAAGTGCGCTTGCGCGGCGCGCAGCACGTCGTCGACGTTCACGTCGCCGACGACGACGAGCGTCGCATTCCCCGGTACGTAGTGCCGACGATAGTGTTGGTACAACGTCTCACGCGACGTCGCTCGAAGATCGTCGATCCATCCAATCGTGGGATGGCGGTACGGATGCGCACGGAAGGCTGTCGCGGTCACTTCTGTTTCGAGCAGCTGATCGGGATCGTTGTCGCCGCCCTGCAGCTCGGAAATGATGACCGTCCGCTCGGACTCGCACTCGTGCGCCTCATACAGGCTGTTCGCCATCCGCTCGCTCTCGATGAAAAGCAGCGTGTCGAGCGCGTGGCGGCCCGCGGTTTCGAGATACGCCGTCTGGTCGATCCACGTGTAACCGTTCCACGCGCCGCCGAAGCGTTCGACGATCCCCTTCATCTCGTCTCGAGGAATGTTCGTCGTGCCCTTGAAATTCATGTGCTCGACCCAGTGCGATACGCCGGTGGCGCCTGGCGGTTCGTCACCGGATCCGACGCGGTACCAGCACCAGACCGAGACGAGCGGCGCGGTGTGCATTTCCCGGATGAGCACCGTGAGGCCGTTGTCGAGGACGTCTCGTCGCGTGTGCGTCGGCTCAACGGTTTCGGACCCCGGCATCTCCCGATTATAGACGTCGAGGTGCAGTCCGCCTGACCGCCGCCCGAGCGCCGGCCTTCTTTCTGTACAATTGACAAATACTCGAATGGCCGACTGGAAGCAGACGCTGAACCTGCCCCGCACAGGGTTTCCCATGAAGGCGAATCTTCCCGCGACCGAGCCGGAAATGCTGGCACGGTGGGCGGCCATGGATTTGTACGGGCAGATCCGTGCGAAGCGCCGCGGCGCGCCAAAGTATGTCTTCCACGACGGGCCGCCGTACGCCAACGGACGGATCCACCTCGGCACGGCCCTCAACAAGATTCTCAAGGACCTCGTGATCAAGTCGAAGTAGATGGCCGGCTTCGACGTGCCGTACCTTCCGGGATACGACTGCCACGGCCTGCCGATCGAGTTGAAAGTCGATCGCGAGCTCGGACCGAAAAAGCGCGACATGTCGACGGCCGAGATCCGGCGTGCGTGCCGCGAGTATGCGCAGAAGTTCATCGACGTGATGACCGCCGAATTCGAGCGGCTCATGGTCTTCGGCGACTGGAAGCACTACTACCTGACGATGGACTTCCGGTACCAGGCGGACATCGCGCGTTCGCTCGGGAAGTTCGTCGAGCGCGGGCTCGTCTACAAGGGCAAGAAGCCGGTTCACTGGTGCATCCATTGCCGCACGGCGCTTGCTGAGGCCGAAGTCGAATACGAGGAGCATTCATCGCCGTCGATCTATGTCGAGTTTCCGCTCGCCGACCGCAGCCGCGACACGCTCGCCGCGCGCGTCCCTGAGCTCGCCGGACGCGATGTGTCGGTGCTCATCTGGACAACGACCCCGTGGACGATTCCGTCGAATCTTGCCGTCGCGTTTCATCCCGAGTTCGACTACCGGGCCTACTACGTCGACGGCCGCGCGGTGATCGTCGCCGAGG
>JBOGIZ010000578.1:0-6246 GCA_050747805.1 Vicinamibacterales bacterium
GTTTGGCGCGCTCGACAAGCTGAAGAACAAAGTCGACGTCAAGAAACCCGACAAACCTACAAAGGCGGACGACGCGAACAAGGCTGACGGGAGTGCGACGCCGAAGCAGTCAGCTATCGGAGCGCATGCCAATTCCGGGAAGCCATTCATGGTCGGTGTCATGCCGTTCGCGGACAAGTCAGGCAGCGGCGTGCAGGATCTGCCGATCACGGTCGCGCGGGAAGTCGCGGCCCAGCTGGGGCAGACACCGGGACTCGAGGCGCACGTTATCGAGTTGTCGAGGGACGTGAACCCGAATGACCTCACGGGACCGCGCGCCGTCGACATCGCGCGGAAGGAAGGCGTTGACGCGGTCCTTGTCGGCACACTCATTCAGGCCTCGTCGAACCAGTCGGACCGCAATCTCGGAAACGTCGGCGTGGGCAGGCTCGGCGTCGGTGGAAACGTCCATTCGTTGTCAGCCACGGTTGCGCTGCAGGGTGTGCTCTACGACGTGACCACCGGGAGGGAGCTCGACACCGTCCAGGCGTCGAAGGACGTCTCACAAACAAAGGTGGGCGGCGACGTCAGCACGAACATCGGAGATTTTTCGACCGGCAGGAATTCCTTCAAGAACTCGCCAATCGGACAGGCGGTCCAGGCCGCGATGGAGAACCTGGCGACGTCGATCTCAGGAGATGAGATGAAGATGTCTCACGCCTGCATCGCACCTCCCGGCGCGTTCGGCAGCAAGGACAAAACCGAAGCGAGCATCGAAGGAAAGATCTACTACCTGCCGGACAGTACGCAGAAACTGCCGAGCTTCTCGGGAATGACGTCGAAGGGGTCGATCTATACGTCGAAGTGGGACGTTCCGCCGCGCGATTTCCAGGAAGGATTCCCGGGCATCACAGACAGGTTCGAGTGGTTTGCGATCGACTACAACGGACCGTTCTACGTGTCGGACGGTGGAAAATACAACTTTCATGTGAGGTCAGACGACGGCTCCATTCTGTATTTCGACGGCAAGCCGGTCGTGAACGACGACGGCGTCCACGGCAACAAAGATGAGACTGGAACGGTCAATCTTGCGCAGGGCATGCATCAAATACGTCTGAGTTACTTTCAGGGTCCGCGCACGTCGGTCGCGCTGCAGGTATGGGTCACGCCGCCTGGCGGCAGCGAGAAGCTGCTTGACCTGTCGGAGTTCAATAAGGAGATCGCCGATAGCCGCAGCCTCCTCGGTGTGTCGGAGAACGACAAGGAGATCGACGTCAAGTTCGGAGCCGAAGTCCTCTTCGACACCGCCAAGTTCGACATCAAGCCGGCGGCGGAGACATCCCTCCAACAGCTCGCAAATCTCGTCAAGGGCTACCCCGGATTCCCGGTCATCATCGAGGGTCACACCGACAACGTCGGCAGCGCTGAGTCCAATCAGACACTATCCAAGAACCGGGCAAAGGCGGTCAAGGACTGGCTGATGACGAAAGGCGACGTGTCCGAAGCGTGCATCACGATCCGGGGCTTCGGCGAAACCAAGCCGATTGCGTCAAACGACAGTGAAGAAGGGCGTCACAAAAACCGGCGGGTCGAAGTGCACCTCATGAAGTCGATGAAGTCCGACGCGAACGGCGGATCCTGACGGCCGCTACTTCTTCTCCGCGCCGAGTCCGTCCGGCGCCCAGCCGTTGACAATCGTCTGCGCCATCCGCGCGATGAGGAGTTCGGCTTCGTTCTCGGGCGTCCAGCTCGTGTCCGCGTTGTCGTACGTGAACGCTGAAATCACGATCGGGCCGTCCTTTGTGTAGACGATGCCGACGTCGTTGCGGTTGTGATCGAGGCTGCCGGTCTTGTTCGCGACGTGGCTCGCGACTTCGGTGGTGTCGGCGTCCTCCAGGTAGTGCGGGATGCAGTTGCGCCAGAACTGATGCTCCATGATGTCGATCATCCTGGCGCACAACGCAGGATCGCCGAGATCGCAGCGGTTGATCGATTCGAGAATCCCCGCCATCTCGCGCGCGGTCGTGCGGCCGATGCCGAATGGCTTCAGCTCCGGCGACTGATCGCTTTCGGTTGGGTGATTGATCGGTCGAATGCTCGTCGTGACCTGAAACCCGAGACCGCGCAGTCGATTATTCACGTTCTCGCGGCCGACGTGCGCGAGCACCAGATTGGCGGCCGTGTTATCGCTCTGCGTGATCATCAGCACGATCGCGGTCTCGAAGTTGATCTGCGCGGGCGTGTGGAACAACTGCAGAACGCCGGAGCCTGACACCTGATCTTCCTTGCGGAGCGGCAGCATATCATCGAACGACAGCTTCCCGGCCTTGATCTGATACATCGCCTCGAGCATGATGGCCACCTTGATCACGGACGCGGTGTTCACCGGAACATCGGGATTGATCGCCGCGGTCTCTCCGGTCCGAAGATCCTTCGCGTAGAGCGCCACCTTGCCGTGATGGTGCCCAGCGTAGTTGTCCATCAGGTGCTGCATCGTCGCATCCGGACGATCGGGAGCGTCGGCGGAGTGCGCAGGGGTCTGCGCCTTTGCGGACACGGCGGACAACACCGCGCACAACAGGCACGGGACGCACAGGCGTCGCTGAAAGAACTGCACGCTATTTGCCTCCGTAGCTAATGCGATAGACCGCGTTGCCGGTGTCGTCCGACACGAGCAGCGATCCATCCGGCATGACGAGCACGTCGGCGGGACGGCCCCAGGCGTCGCCAATCGTGGTCTGGCCGAACGTGCGGCGGATGCCTTTCAGCCACCCTTCGGCGAATACCTCCGGCGCTTCCGGCTTGCCCTTGCGATCGAACTTCACGACGACCACGCGGTAGCCGATCGGCGTGCTGCGGTTCCACGACCCGTGTTCGGCGATGAAGATCGCGTTGTGGTACTCCGCCGGGAACATCCGGCCCGTATAGAAGCGCATGCCGAGCGACGCGACGTGCGGTCCGAGCTTCTCGACCGGCGGCGTGAAATCGGAGCACGGATGCTTGGCGCCGTAGTCGGGATCCTTCACGTCGCCGCCGTCGCAGTACGGATAGCCGAACTTCATGCCCTTCTTCGGCGCGCGGTTCAACTTGTCCGACGGCTGATCATCGCCGAGGTTGTCGCGCCCGTTGTCGGTAAACCACAGCTCCTTCGTGACCGGACTCCAATCGAAGCCGACGCTGTTGCGGATCCCGGTCGCGAAGGTCTCGAGCCCGGTGCCGTCGGGCTTCATGCGAAAGATTCCGGCGTGACGCGCGTCCGGCTCACAGATGTTACAGGGCGCCCCGACCGGCACGTAAAGCAGACCGTCAGGGCCAAACGCGATGAACTTCCATCCGTGCATCGGGTCGTCGGGGAACTTGTCAGTGACGACGACGGGATCGGGCGGATTGTCGAGGCGCGACTCGATGTTGTCGTACCGCAGCACACGGTTGATGTCCGCCACGTAGAGGGCGCCGTCATGGAACGCAAGGCCGCTCGGCATTCGGAAGCTGTGCCCGATCGATACGACGCGTTCTGCTTTGGGACCGCCGTTGCTGTCCACGAGCGCCCAGACGTTCTGCCCTTGCATCGAGCCGACGAAAACGGTGCCCTTGGACCCGAGCGCGAGCTCGCGGGCCGCCGTCACGCCCTGGGCGAACACCTCGACGTGGAACCCGGGTGGAACCTTGAGGGTGGTGACGGGTGGCGGTGCAGGCCGCTGGCCGAGCACGGCTGCCGAGGCAGCCAGGGCGGCGGCCCACGAGAGAAAAAGCCGCATGTCGAATCTTACCGCCGGCCGCGGTTGCTAAATTTTTAACGTCTATGCTATTTTTGTAGCACCTTTTCGGTCCGGGTCTCGTCTAAGCCTCAGACCGCCCGACTATGACGCCACGCACGCATCACGATTTGAGCCGCCGCGAGCGGCAGATCCTCGACATTCTCTATAGAAACGGGCGTGCGACCGCGGCCGAGGTGCAGGAGGCTCTGCCGCAAGCGCCGAGCTACTCGGCAGTACGGGCCCTCCTTCGCATCCTCGAAGACAAAGGGCACGTTGCGCACGAACAGGACGGACCGCGGTACGTGTATCGTCCGACCGTCCCTCGCGATAACGCCCAGCGCTCCGCGCTCCGCCACATGCTGAAGACCTTCTTCGATGGCTCGACCGAGCAGGCCATCTCGGCGCTGCTCGACGAGTCGTCCGCCCGACTGTCGCCGGCGGAACTCGACCGCCTCGCACGGCTCATCGACGCCGCGCGCAAAAGTGGAGTTTAGACATGACGTCGCTCTCGCTCATGCTCCTCGCTGACTTGACGTTGAAGGCATCAGCCGTGCTCTCGGTCACCGCCGTCGCCGCCTGCGGAATGCGACGGGCGTCTGCCGCTTCCCGGCATCTTGTCTGGACTGTCGGCCTCGCGGGCGCGCTCGCGATTCCGTTGGTCTCGATCTCGGTTCCGCAGTGGCGCGTGCCGCTCGTTCACATTTCGAGCGCGACCGCTCGGTTGGAGCCAGCAGCCCCGCAAGCGTCACGCGATGATCAGGCGACGCTGGCCGCGATCCCACCCGTCGCCCAATTTCACGCAGCTGTCGCGACAGAGGACGCCGCGCCGATCGCGGCGGCGCGAAAGGCGAACTCGTCTTGGGTCGTCGACACGCGGCTGCTCATGCTCGTGTGGCTGGCTGGAGCGCTGCTCATCGTCGCTCGGCTCTGTGTGGGGTTCGCGGCTGTCGCATGGATGACACGTCGGACGCGCCGAGCGACCGGCGCGCCCTGGCTCGCCGACGCGCTGGCGATCGCGCGGCAGCTGGAATTGACGAACGTCCGGTTCCTGCGCGGACGCGCCGCCTCCATGCCCATGGCGTGCGGCATTCTCAGGCCCGCCGTACTGATGCCGGCGGACGCGGACGGCTGGCCGCCCGAGCGCCTCCGCGTCGTCGTGCTCCACGAGCTCGCGCACGTCAAACGCCGCGATTGCCTGACGCACGCGATCGCGCAGCTCGCGTGCGCCCTGCACTGGTTCAACCCCCTTGCCTGGATCGCGGCGCGCCGTCTTCGCGTTGAGCGCGAGCGAGCCTGCGACGATCTCGTGCTTCGAGCCGGCACTCGGAGAACCGAATATGCCGATCAACTTCTGGAAATCGCGCGGGTGATGCAGGGAGGCCGCTTCCCGGCTGTTCTCGGCGGAGCAACGCTCGCGATGGCGCATCGTTCGCAATTGGAGGGCAGACTCATGGCCATTCTCGATCCGCGCGTGCCACACCGGGGTCTTTCGCGCGCACGCGTCGTTGTCGCCGTCGCGGCAGGCGTGCTCATCATCGTCCCGCTGGCAACCGTGCAGCCCTGGGCGCAGACGCAGTCCGACGATCACAAGCTTCCAGCACAATCCGTCGTCAGCACGCCGCCGGCCGTGCAGGCTTCGCCCGACCCTCAGCCTCACCGCATCAAGCGCGCAGATCGCGCGGTCCGGCCGGATGACATAAACCGGATGGCCGATGACATCCGCGCAAGCATTCGTGAAGGCGTCGGCGCTGGCATCGGGACGGGCGTGGGCGTCGGCGCGGATATCGCGTCCGGCGTCGTCGCCTCTGTGGTCCAGAGCGTCACGACCGGCGTCGCCGGCGGACTCACCGGAGGCGTGAGCGGCGGTGTGACGAGCGGGATCGTCGAAGGCGTCACAGACGGAGTGACGGGCATCGTCGACGGCATTACGTCCGCCGTGCAGGACGCGGCGCAGTCGGCCGGCGACTCGACACCGCGCGCTCGACAACAGTCGACGACGCGGGATGAACGCGAGCGCGATCCGCGCGCGGCCGCGGCGCTCATCGAAGCGTTGAAAGACTCTGACAAGGACGTCCGCGACACTGCCCTGTCGGCGCTGGTGAACATGCGGGATCCGCGAGTGCTCGAGCCGCTGATGAGCGCTCTGAAGGATTCCGACGCGGATATTCGCCAGAAGGCCGCGTTTGGACTTGGACAGCTACGCGACGCGCGCGCAATCGAACCGCTGACCGGCGCGCTGCATGATTCGGTCCCCGACGTGCGCCAGCAGGCAGCGTTTGCGTTGGGACAGATCCGCGATCGCCGGGCGGCGGCTCCGCTCGCATCGGCGCTGAAAGACGAAAACGCGGACGTCCGCCAGCAGGCGGCGTTCGCGCTCGGCCAACTGCGCGATCCGTCGGCGGTCGATCCGCTCGTCATTGCGTTGAACGATTCGAACGTGAATGTCCGCGAGCAGGTCGTCTTCGCGCTCGGACAGCTCCGCGATCCGCGCGCCATTGACGGCCTGACC
>JBOGIZ010000579.1:0-18834 GCA_050747805.1 Vicinamibacterales bacterium
CGCAGGCAGCGACATTTGCCAGGTTCATCGAACCGGCTTTTGACAGCGACTCGTAGATTGTTCGCGCCTGTTCGATCTCTGGAATGGCCGCGTCGGGCCGGTTCGCCGTCATGAGCACCGTGCCTCGCACGATGTGGATCGCGGCGAAGACTCCGCGTTGAAAGGCGGTCGCCGGCGCCGAAGCGACCAACGCCCGCATGATCTCGAGCGCGCGGCTCGAGTCGTCCAGGGCCACGGCCATGTCGCGCCTCCTCATGGCCGAACTGGCCGTATTCGCGTAGGTGATTGCGAGGCCTTGCCGAAGCAAGACGTTCCTGGGATCGGCCTGAACCAGCTCCAGGTAAATCGCAAGATCCTTCTTGTTGTTTTCCAGTGCGCGCGAATAGTCGCCCAGATCGTCGTACGCGCTGGCAATGCTGCCGTAGTCCAGCGCGATGCTCCGCCGGTAGCGCACGTCAGGCGACAGCCTCGCCACCTTCAGGTCGATGTCGAGCACCTTCTCGTAGTTCTTCAGCGCCTCGTTGGGATCGGACGCTTCGAGCCTGCTGGCCAGGTTGCTCACGTCAATCGAGTAATCGTGCAATCTGCGCACATCGTCGGGTTCGAGCTTGAGCGCGATCTCGTCGACGGCAAGCGCTTGTCGATAGTTCTCGATCACCTTTGCCTTCTCGAGGCGGTCTCCCGGATAGCCGTTCCTCGCCGAGACCTCGTAATCGAAGCCCAATTCATGGAGCACCGTCGGCTCGTTCGGGTGTTCGGCACGCAGCCGTTCGGAGATGGCAATCGCGCGTTCGATGGGCGCGCGCGCATCGCGAGGGTTACCATTGGCCCAGAGCTGGTGCGCGACGAGGCGATGGGCCTCTGCCAACGCCAACTCGTCGTTCCAGTCGCGCGAGTTCTCGTGAATCCGCTGACGAATCTCGAGCACCTTTCGGTAACTGGCGAGCGTTCCTTCGGCGTCGCCGAGATTGTTCTCGAGATAGTCGCCTTGCACGGTTCCGACCCTCTCGTAGGCGGCCGCCAAATCCCGCTGCAGCGACACGTCGCCCGACGCCTCGTTCGACAGACTGTTCAGGTACTCCAGCGCGCGATCGACCAGCAGCTTCTTGGCGGGCGTTGCTCCGGGCAGGTCGCGAATCGAATCGTGAATATCGAAAATCAACGAGTTGGCAAGTTTACGCACGTCGTTGAATCGGCGCTCGGCGCGCAGGTGCTGCGCTTCGGCGATTGCCGCTTCCTGACGCGCGACGCGCGCCTGATAGACCGCGATGCTCGTGCCCGACACGATCGCGGTGAGCGTCGCCGTGGCGGCCGCGAGACCGAGCCGATGCCTTCGGACGAACTTGCCCGTCCGATAGCGCCAGGACTCGGGTGCCGCCGTCACTGGCCGGCCGAAGAGATGATTCTGGACGTCCTCGGCCAGAAGCTGCACGGAGCCGTACCGCCGCTCGGGCTCCTTGCGGAGTGCCTTCAAGACGATCAGATCGAGATCGCCGCGCACCGCATGGCTGCGATCCGCCGCGTCGGCGTCAACGCCCGCGGCGAGCCGCGCGCTGGGCGCCAGCGGCTGCTCGTGGCAAATCGCGTGCGTAATGTTCGTTTCCGTGTCGAGGATCGTCCGGTAGGGGCCCTCGCCGGTGAGAAGCCGGTACAGGAGCACCCCGAGCGAGTAGACGTCCGTCGCAACCGTGACTGGTTCCCCGCGCAGCTGTTCGGGACTGGCGCCCTCTGGCGTCAAGGCGCGGAAGAGCGTCGCCGTCCGCTGCCCCAGATCGGCGGCCGGCTCGATCAACTTCGCAATTCCGAAGTCGAGCAGTTTCGGCGTGCCGTCGCTGGTCACGAGGATGTTGCCGGCCTTGATGTCGCGATGGACCACGAGCCGGCGGTGCGAGTATTCGACGGCCGAGCACACCTGGTGGAACAACCCGAGACGGTCCCGGACCGACAGGCGGCGCGTACGACAGTACACGTCGATCGGCTGGCCCTCCACGTACTCCATCACCACGTACGGCGTGCCCTCGTCGGTTGCGCCGCCGTCCAGCAGCCGGGCGATGTTGGGGTGATCGAGGCCAGCGAGGATGCGCCGCTCGTCCGCAAATCGCACGAGCAGCTGCGTATCGAGGCCGCCGCCCGTCACGAGTTTGATGGCGACCGTCTTGTCGAAGGCTCCATCCGCGCGACTGGCCAGATACACGACGCCCATGCCGCCGCGGCCGAGCATTCGCACGATGCCGTACGGCCCGAGCCGGCGGCCGCGCAGGTGCTCGCCATCGAGGACATCGAGCACCGCGCGCGCGGCGCCCGGGGCGTGGAGCGCCGGCGTTTCCAGGAAATCGTCGGCGGATTCCCGGGCAGCGAGGAGTGATTCGACCTCGGCCTTGAGATCCGGGTCGCCGGCGCACGCATCGAGCAGCCAGGCCGCGCGCGCTTCGGGAGGCACACGCGTCACCGCGTTGACGAGCGTCTTGACACGTTTCCACCGGTCGGCGGACGGGTCGCTCATGGATGCTCAGCGCGGACCGCCGCGAGTCTAGCATGGCCGCGGTCATTCGTTCGGCCGCCGGCGAGATCTGGCAGGCGTGATGATGCCGTCGGTCGCCTGGACGGCCGCGCGCGAACTACTCGTCGCGCAGCGCCGCGGCCGGCTCGAGATGGAGACCGCCGAACGTCGCGCCGGCGGCCGACAGCGTCCCCACGGCGGCGACGATCACGACGACAACCGTGAGCACGATCGGATCGCGTGCGTGCACCTCGTACAGCAGGCTCGCGACGATGCCGCCGATCCCAAGTGCGCCGCCGAGTCCCGCGGCGAGACCGACCGCGATGGGCGTGACGCTCTGACGCAAAATCAGCGAGAACACCTGCGACGCGCGCGCGCCGAGCGCAACGCGGATGTTCATCTCGCGGCGCCGCCGCGAAATCCCGTACGCCGTCGTCGCATACACGCCGAGAACCGCGATGACGAGCGCCACCAGCCCGAACGCCGTGAAGAGCGATGCCTGATAGCGCCGGCCGCTCACGGCGGCATCGACGACGCCCGACAACGGCGCGATGTGCGCAATCGCGACATCCGGATCCACCTCACGCACGGCAGCGCGAATCGCCGGCGCCAGCGCGGACGCGTCGCCGCGCGCGCGCACCACGAGTACAGACTTGCCCTCGTTGTTGTACCAGTACGGCACGTAGATCATCAGCGGCGGATCGGATTCGAGCGACGTCACGTGCCCGTCGGCGACGATGCCCACGACCTGAAAGTGTTGGGAGGGATCCGACCGCGTGAACTCGCCGCCGAGCGCGGTGCCGTCGGGCCACAGCAGCCGCGCGGCGTTCGACGAAATCACGGCAGGAACGACCTTGTGGCCGCGATCGCTCTCCTCGATGCTGCGCCCGCGCATCAACGGCATCCCGACGGCGGCGAAGTAGTCGGCCCCGACGAAGCGGTAGTTGGCGCTCGCCGACACGCCCTTCTCCTGCGGCCGATCCGGCCGGGCGATTTTGTCGACCCACGTTTCGCCCGTGAGCGGCAGTGCAGATGTCCACGACGCGGCCGTGACGGTTGGAATCGCGCGGACCCGCTCGAGCACGCGGTCGTAGAGCGCCGCGCGCTTGGGCGTGTCTGGATACCGAGCAGAGACCGGCGCCACCTCGACGGTCAGCGCGCCATCCGAGGCAAAGCCGGTGTCAACGCGCAGCAGCTGTCGCAGGCTCGAGATGAACAGGCCAGAGACGGCCAGCAGCATCACCGAGAGCGCGACCTGCGCCGTCAGCAGCGTCGAGCGGACGCGCCTGCCGCCGCGATCGCTCGTGCGTCCGCCGCTGCGGAGGACGGATTCGAGATTGCCGCGTCCGAGCCGCCACGCGGGCAGCAGCGCCACCGTGACCGCGGCAAGAAGGGCGACGGCGGCCGCAAATATGAGCACGCGCGCGTCGATGACGACGTCCGCGATGCGCGGCAGCGTGACGGGCGCGGTTGTCACGAACGCGCGCAGCGCCGCCGCCGCGACGCCGATGCCGAGCAGTCCGCCCGCCGCCGCGAGTGCGAGTTGATCGATGACCGCCGCGCGCACGAGACGCCAGCGGCTCGCGCCCAATGCGCCGCGCACCGCCGCGTCGCGCATCCGGCCGATCGTGCGCGTCAGCGTCAGATTCGCGAGGTTTGCGCACGCGATCAGCAGCACGCCGCCAATCGCGCCGAGCAGGAGCAGCAGCCCCCGGCGGGAGGATCCGACAATCGTCTCGTCGAGCGGCATCACCCAGCCGCGCAGCGACGCGTCCTCGTGCGTTTCCTTTTTCACGATCTCGGCGATGGTGCCCTGGAGCACGTCCATCTCCGTCCGCGCCTGCTGCACCGTGACGCCCGGCTTCAGCCGCGCGAGGACGCCGTAGTTGAATTCCCCCATCCAGTCGAAACTGGCGACGTTGATGCGGAATGGAATGATGGCGGCGACATCGGTTTCGATCGTTCCGCCTTCGTCGAGCGATTTCAACGACGGCAAGCCGTACGCGCGCGGAAGCACGCCAATGACGGTGTACGCGGTCCCGCCCAGCGTGATCGTCTTTCCGAGCACGGCGGGATCGCCGCCAAAGCGCTGGCGCCAGAGCTCATCGCTGACGACGGTGACCTTCGGCCGCTCCCGCCGCTCGTCATCCAGCGTCAGGCCGCGGCCCATCGCCACCGGAATCCGCAGGACGTCGAACAGCGTGCCCGACGTCCGCAGCACCACGACCTGCGCGGCGTCGCCGGCGCCCGTGAGCGTCGCCGTGCGCCAGTCCATCATCGCCATCGACGTGAAGGACGTCGCCCGGGTGCGCCAGATGTCGAAATGGCGCGGCGTCGTCGGCAGCGTCGGGTACCGGTGCACGATGTCGGGAATGATCTCGCGGACTGAGACAAGCCGGTCCGGTTCGGCGTAGTCGAGCGGCCGCAGCAGCACGCCGTTGACGATGGAGAAGACGGCGGTCGACGCGCCGAGCGTCAGCGCCAGCGTGCCGATGACGGCGGCGGCGTATAGCCGATCCCGCCGAAGTCCGCGCCAGGTGTCGCGAAGGTCGTGAAGCAGCTCCTGCATGCGCCTTTAGACGGATGCGCGACTGCTGGGGGTTGCCGGAAAATCGCCCACCAATTTCGATCGGTTCTATACTTCCAGGGCGTGTTCGGCCTCCTGCGCTGTTGGCTGCGCGTGGTTCGGCGTGCGCCGCGGGTCATGGCGCCCGCGGTTGTGGTGCTCGCGGTGGGGATCGCGGGCAACGCCGTGATCTTCAGCGTCGTGGACGCGGCGCTGCTGCGGCCGCTGCCGTTCGACAACCCAAACGCGCTGGTCGTTGCCGAGGCGCGCACGGCCGCGTCTGCGGATGCGCGGGTCGCGTACGACGACTACCTCGACTGGCGTCGCAGCGGCGTGTTCGAAGACCTTGCCGCAACCGGATTCGAGATCTTCAGCCTGACCGGCGCGGTGACGCCCGAGCAAGCCTATGGCTCCATCGCCAGCCCGTCCCTGTTTCACGTCCTGCGCGTGTCACCCTTCATGGGCCGCCTCTTCACGCCCGACGACGACCGGCCGACCTCCGCGCCGGTCGTGCTCGTCACCTACACCGCCTGGCGCGCGCACTTCCATGCAGACCCGAATGTGGTCGGCCGGACCGTCGTGCTCGACCGGCGCGCCAGGACAATCGTCGGCGTGCTGCCGCCCCGCGTGCGATACCCGGCGAACGACGATACCCGGGAATTCTTCGTGCCGCTGGGCGCCACGATCGAGGATGTGCATGCACGCGGCGCCGTGACGGTCGGCGTTGTCGTCGGACGCCTGAAGCACGGCGAGACGATCGGTCAAGCGCAGGCTGGACTCTCGGCAGTCGCGTCGACGCTGGCCCGCCAGTACCCGGCGACGAACCGCGACATCGGCGTGCGCGTTTCACCGCTTCGCGACAGCATCGTTGGCCCGTCGCGAACGCTCATCCTGGCGTTGTGGGGCGCGGTCGCACTCGTCCTGATCGCCTCGTGCGCGAACGCGGGGATGCTGATGGCCGCGCTCGGCGCGGCGCGATCGCGCGAATTCGCGATCAGGGCCGCGATCGGCGCGCGTCGATCGCACCTCGTGCGGCAGCTGCTTGTCGAGAGCGTCGCGACAGCCGGCACGGCGGGCGCAATCGGTCTCTTCCTCGCGTGGATCGCCCTGCCCCTCGTCGCGCGGATGCTGCCGAGCGGGCTGCCAGGCGCCGCGGACGTGCAGATGGACGGCCGCGTCCTCGGGTTCGCACTCCTCGTCACGCTCGCCACAGGGCTCGCGGCCGGGTTGGTGCCGGCGTGGCAGACTGGCCGGACAGCGCTTGCGCACGCCGCCTCGGCGCGTCAGCCCGCGATTGCGGTCCGGCCGCGCGCGCGGGCCGCGTTCGTCGTCGTCCAGCTGGCCGTGACGCAGGCGCTCCTCGTCGTCGCCGGCCTTCTCGTCGCGACTCTCGTGCACCTGATCCAGATCGATCCGGGCATCCGCGCCGATCACGTCGCGGTCGCCTTGTACTACCTGCCGGACTCTGCCTATGTCACGCACGAGCGCATGGTCGCATTCCACCACGCGCTCCTTGACGACGTCGGCCATCTGCCAGGCGTCGAGGCGGCCGGATTGCTGACGCCGCCGCCGTTCGGCTTCGGACAGTCGCAGCTGCCGGTTGTCGTCGAAGGCCGTCAAGAGGCGGTCGCCGCGGACTACTTCCGAGCGAGTCCCTCGATCCTGGAGACGCTCGATGTGCCGCTTCGTGACGGCCGCTTCTTCGACGATCACGACCGGCGCGGCTCGCTGCCGGTCGCCGTGATCGACGAGCGCTTCGCCCAGACGGTCTTCAGCGGCGTCAACCCGATCGGGCGCCGCGTCCGGCTGGAGCAGTCCAAAACCTGGTTGTCGATTGTCGGCGTCGTCGGTCACGTCGGGGTGCGGTCGCTCGACGACCCCGGCCGACCGCAGCTCTGGGAACCGCTTCTCGCGACTTCCACGCACTTCACGGCGCTCATGGTGCGAACGGCGACCGGCGATCCGATGACCCTGATGCCGCAAGTCCGCGAGGCGGCGCGCGGCCTCGATCCGGACCTTCCACTCTTCAGCGCGGCGCCGATGGCGGAGATGATCGGCCGCACCACGGCGCGGCAGCGGTTCGGCGCGTACGTGTTTGCGCTGTTTGCGCTCGCGGCGTGGCTGCTGGCCGCGATCGGGCTGGGGACAGCGGTTGGGTATTCGGTGACGATCCGGACACAGGAGATCGGCATCCGGCTTGCGCTCGGGGCCGACCCGCGCCTGCTCGTCCGGCGCCTTGTCGCGGAGGGCGGAAGTCTCACGCTGGCGGGTGCGGCGGCGGGACTGGCGGCGGGCGTCGCTGGCGCGCGGGCGCTCTCGTCGCTGCTCGTCGGAGTGCGACCGTTCGATCCGTGGGTGCTCGTCCTTTCGACGGCGGCGCTCGTCGCGACGGGTGTCGTCTCGAGCTACCTGCCGGCGCGGCGCGCGGGACAGGTCGATCCGCTCGAGGCGCTTCGCGCCGAGTGAACGCTCGAGCAACCGATGACATCTAGCGTAACCAACGCGTCTTCAGGAGACACCGACAATGTTCCGACTCCGCACATTGTTCCTGTCGCTGGCAGTCGCCGCCATGCTCATGCCGAGCGTGGCGACGCGATCAGCAAAAGCCCAGACCGCCCGAACTGCGGAACCGAACAGAGACACGGAAATACTCTTCCTTGGAACGGCCGGCGGTCCGCCGCTGCGTGAAAATCGTTCCGAACCCTCCACCATGCTCGTCGTCGATGGCCGTTCGTACCTGATTGACTGCGGAATCGGGACCATGCGGCGGATGCTCGATGCGGGCATTCAATCCGAGCAGGTCGAGACCATCTTTTTCACCCACCTTCATTCCGATCACGATCTCGGCCTTGCCGACGTCATGGCCAACGATTACTTCCGGCTCTCGTTGTCCGGCTCCGCTCAAAAAATCAATATCTACGGACCGCCGCAGACCAAAGAGTTCGTCGATGCGGCCTTTCGCTACATCACGATTTCGGTCCGCCCCTTCGCCGCAGACAATCCTGGCTCCTACCCGATGGTGCATGGAGAGTTCGCGAGCCCCTTCATCGCGCACGAAATCGAGCGGGAGGGAACGATCATGCAGGACGATAAAATCCGCGTTACGGCGGTAGAGAATACGCATTACGCGCTGATGCCGGCACAATCGCGACGGGAGCTGAAATCGTATTCGTACCGCATCGAAACGCCGCATGGCGCCGTCGTCTTTACCGGCGACACGGGCCCGAGCGATGCGGTCGCCCGATTGGCTGACGATGCCGATGTGCTCGTCGCGGAGACCGACTATCGAGACGCCGAGGATCTCGACCGCTTCGTAACCGGGATGGCCAGAGCGAACAGCTGGTCGCCCAAGCGGACCAAGGCGTTCCGCGCACACATGGAATCGGAACACCTCGGCTCGACGATGATCGGAGAGCTTGCCTCGAAGGCGCACGTCAAGTCGGTCGTCCTGTACCACTACGACCCGAGAGACGAGGCCGACAAAACGGCGTATGTAAGCGACGTCAAGAAGTCTTTCGCCGGCCCCGTGTTTGCGCCCGACGACTTGGACCGATACTGCCTTGGCAACCGACCCGACAACAGGAAGAGCGCTGCGACCCTGAGTCCATGCGGCTCACACAAGTAGGCTCACACAAGTAGGCCAGTCCCGCAGCGCTGGCGCGTCTGCGCCAACCGGCGTGTGCATCTCGGGTGGAGCTGAGCAGGTTCGAGGTCAGCAGGTCCGAGGTCAGCCGTCGAAGGTCGGGCAACGATTTCCCCACGGCGGTCGTCATACTCTTTGACCGGCACTTCACCGGTCACCCAACAACAATGACTATCTCAGCCACGTCCAAACCCGTGCATTTTCGCTTCTTTCACGCGCGATTCGCCGTCGCGCTCTTTGCGGGCGCCCTCCTGGCCGCTCCGGCTCTGGCACAAACGCCCGCGCTGCGGTCTGGCGCGGCCGTTCACGACACCTCGGCCATCCACATCGATAACTTTGGCCGCGTCAGCGACACATACTTCCGCGGCGGTCAGCCCGACGGGCACGACTACGCCGACCTTGCTTCGGCGGGCGTGAAAACGATCATCAATCTCACCAGCGACGATGCCCAAGCCAACGAGCGGGCGATGACGGAAACGGCCGGGATGAAATACATCCAAATCCCGATGTCGACGCACACCGCCCCCACAGCGGCTCAGATCGCGCAGTTCCTTAGCATCGTCAACAACCCCGCGAACGAGCCCGTTTACGTGCACTGCGTCGGCGGCCGTCATCGTACGGGCGTGATGACGGCGATTTACCGGATGAACGATGATGGCTGGTCGTCGAGTCACGCGTTCGCCGAGATGAAGCACTACAAGTTTGGGATGGACTTCCTGCACCCGGAATTCAAGGCGTTCGTGATGGACTACCACCCGGCGCCGAACGCGCATGCCGCGGCGGCAGCCACGGCGCCCGCGGCTGATCCGCACGCCGATACGCACAAGGTCGGTGGATAAAGGGTCCCGGCGCCGGCGGTCTTGAACACGGCGGTCCTGATGAACCATCATCTGGGATGCCTGTTCACGTTCGCCGGCGACGAGTTCTGCCCCTGGCATTCTGCTGCGCGGCGGCCGCCGCATTCGTTCAGAGCGCCCTGCCCATTCCACTGGTCCAGGGCACGCAGGTTGGGATCTCCTATTTCCAGCCCGGCGATACTCCGCAGGGTGGCAATGGGCAACCCGTTGACGGCATCCAGGGCTCGTCGATGGAGATGCTCAAGGTCCACATCCACGCGCATCTGTCACTGTTCAACAACGGCCAGCAGATCGCCGTCCCATATGGGATCGGCCTGGTCCAGCCCTTTCAGCTGCTCAACGGTTTCGTGGGGCGCGCCAGCGGCTTCTACTGGCTGCACACGCACGACGCCACCGGCATCATTCACATCGAGTCACCGACGGATCGCGTGTACACGCTCGGAAACTTTTTTGACGTGTGGGGCGAGCCGCTCACCTTGCACAACGTCGCCGGACTGCAGGGCATCGTGCATGCCTTCCTGAACGGGACGCCATATACCGGGAATCCTCGCGATATCGATCTGACGGCGCACGAACTCATCACCCTCGAGGTCGGCCGTCCGACCGTCCAGCCGCCGGTCTACATCTTTCCAACCGGATTGTAAGGAGAGTTACGCGGTCGGCGCGCCGAGCAGCTCGCCGACGGCCGCGACGAGGCGGACGGGCGGAAACGGCTTGGCGAGAAACGCGCGACCCGAGACGTCGCCGATCGGGGGCATCGCGTCGGCATATCCCGAGACGAACAGCACGCGCAGGTCCGGTTTGAGAGAGGCGATCCGATCGGCCAGTTCCGGCCCATGCATGTCGGGCATGACGACGTCGGTCACGAGGAGATCGATCGCCCGGCCGCGCTGCTCGAACAGCGCGAGCGCTTCCTTCGGCCCCTCGGCGGCGATGACCTGATAGCCCGCGCGCCGCAGCATGCGTCCGGTCATCTCGCGCACGGTGTGTTCGTCCTCGACGAGCAGAATCGTCCCCGACCATACCGCGGGCTCGGCGCGGTCCGCCGTCGGCGCAGAAACCGCTGCCTCGCTCTCCGCTGTCGCCACCGGCAGGAAGATCGCGACGGATGTGCCCTGGCCTGGCGCCGTCTCCACGGTGACGAACCCGCCGGCGGTATTCACGACGCCGTGGATGAACGCGAGTCCGAGACCGGTGCCCTCGCCCACTTCCTTCGTCGTGAAAAACGGCTCGAAAAGGTGCGAGCGTACCTCGGGTGTCATGCCGACACCGTTGTCGCGCACGCGCAGGCGCGCGTATTCGCCGGGCTGCGCGATAAAGTCCGGCGGAATCTGCGAGGCCTCGACCGTGGCGCGTGCGACCTCGATCGAAAGTTCCCCGCCCGCAGGCATGGCGTCGCGCGCGTTCATCGCGAGGTTCAAAATGATCTGCTCGAGATCGCCAGGATCGAGAGAGATCGCTACCGGCGGCCTGACGGGCTCGATCGTCAGGTGCACGTCTTCGCGCGTGACCCGGTCGAGCATGTCGCGCAACCCGTCGACCGCACGGTTGAGATCGATGCGGGCGCGCGGCCGGTCGTGCTTGCGGGCGAACGCGAGCAGCTGCCTGACGAGCGCGGCGCCGCGCTCCGTCGCCTGCTGGATGTGCCCGAGCTCGGCGCGATCGAGCGGATTGTCGCGGTGACGCTCGATCAATATGTCCGTATAGCCCATCGTGACGGTCAGCAGATTGTTGAAGTTGTGCGCGACGCCGGCAACGAGCTGCCCGACCGCTTCCATTTTCTGCGCCTGCCGAAGCTTGGCCTCGGACTGCCGCAGGTCCCGCTGCGCCTGCCGCTGCACGTCCGCCATCCGGTTCCTGCCGTACATCACGCGGTTGCCGAGGAGCGACAACGCGAGGAACACGAGCAGCATGTGCGGTTCCCAGGGCGCGATGGTGCCCGCCGGGTAGGCAACGCCCAATGCGGCGACGGAAAGGGCGATGGCCAGCAGTCCGGGTGGACCGCCGCCCCAGTGCGTCGCCACCATGACAGCACCAAAGAGCGGCACGAACGGCGTGGCGCCGAAAAACGGCCAGGTCAGGCGAGTGACGGCCGCGCCGAACGCAACAGCCACGGGCGCGAGCAGGTAGCCCCATGCCGTTGGCCGCGTCGAGCCTTTCGGTTCAGGCGCCGCGCGCCTCTGCGGATGGTCCAAGGGTGGCACCCAGTATGGACCGACTTCGACCAAAGAGGCACGTATAATCTTGCCAGCACGATCGATGCGCCATCAGGTCGTTCTCCTCTCCGTCGTTATTGGTCTCGCGAGCGGAACCGGCGCCGCCCCGGTTCAACACGGACACGACTGGCCGACCTTCGATCGCGATGCGCGCCGCTCCGGCGCCTCGCCCGATCCGACGGGCATCAGCGCATCGAACGTTGCATCCCTGAAGCGCCAGCAAGTGCCGCTCGAAGGCACGATCGACGCGTCCGTGATCTATCTGAGCGGCGCACAAGTCCGTGGAAGCCGTCACAACGCGTTCTTCGGCACGACCACGTACGGAAAGACCATCGCGATTGACGCCGACAGCGGCGCGGTGCTGTGGACCTACACGCCGAAGGGATACACGTCGTGGGCGGGCTCGGCGCGGATCACGACCGCGACACCGGTCGCCGATCCCGAGCGGCAGTTCATCTACGCGGCCTCTCCAGACGGACACATCCAGAAGCTTGCCGTCGCCGACGGGCACGCGGTCTGGAACAGCCCCATCACGACGTTGCCGGACCGGGAAAAAATCGCCAGCGCCCTCACCGTCGCGAATCATCACGTGATCGCTGTCACGGGCGGCTACATCGGCGACGCGCCGCCGTACCAAGGGCACGTCGCGGTTCTCAACCCGGCCACGGGGCAGCTCGACCACGTGTGGAATTCCCTCTGCAGCGACCGCGCGCGGCTGCTCGATCCGCGCGCGTGTCCGGAAAGCGACTCGGCGATCTGGGGCCGCGCCGGCGCCGTCATCGATCCCTCGTCGGGGCATCTCTTCATCGCCACCGGCAACGCGAAATGGGACGGAAATACGTACTGGGGCGACTCGACGCTCGAACTCGACGCGGACGCCACGCGTCTCCTCGGAAACTACACGCCGGCGAACACGGAGCAGCTGAACGAGACCGATCGCGACATCGGATCGACGTCGCCGGTACTGATTGGGGACGGGTATCTGCTGCAGGGCGGCAAAGACGGCCTCATTCGCGTGCTCGGTCTCCAGCAGATCGCCGGCGCCGCACCGCACCGCGGCGGCGAGCTGCAAACCGTCAAGACGCCGTCGGGAACGGATCTCTTCACCGCGCCGGCCGTGGAGCAGCTGGGCGGCGCGCCGTGGGTGTTCGCAGCCGACAACGGCGGCACGGCGGCCTGGGTCTTCCAGAATCATCGCCTCGAACCGAAGTGGGACAACACCACCGGCGGGACCAGTCCAGTCCTCGCAGGAGGACTGCTGTACGTCTACGATCCTCACGGCGGACTTTATGCCTACGATCCGGCGAGCGGCCGCCGCATCGCGACGCTCGAGTGTGGCGGCGGCCACTGGAACAGCCCGATTGTGGTGGACGGACGAATCGCGCTTCCGGAGGGCAACGCCAACTCGCATCAGACGAGCGGCGTGCTGGATATCTGGCGTCTGCCCGGATAGCCCATAATCCACGCGTGCGCCTTGCCCCGTCGCTCTGGTCCTCGATCCGCTCCCATGGGCTGAACGTGCTGCTCGTGGCGGCGCCAATCAGCTGGATCGTCGCCGCATCGGGCGACACGATGTGGGTCTTCGTGACCGCCGCGGTCGCGCTCGTGCCCGCCGCAGGCTTGATCGGCGATGCGACCGAGGAGCTGACGTGCCGCGCCGGCCCGACCCTCGGAGGCTTTCTCAACGCCACGTTCGGGAACGCCGCCGAACTCATCATCTCGATCGTGGCGCTCAACGCGCATCACCTCGAAGTGGTGAAAGCGTCGATCACGGGCAGCATCATCGGCAATCTGCTGCTCGTCTTCGGCGGCGCGTCGTTCTTAGGCGGCCTGAAGCACGGCACGCAGCGATTCGATCGCACCGCGGCCGGCAGCGCCACCGTCATGCTCGCGCTCGCGGTCGCCGCGCTCGTGATGCCCGCGACCGTGGACCTCTTCGCATTCGGATCGCTCGAGGCACGGCCACGGGCGCTGGCAGACCTGAGCCTCTGGACGTCGATCGTGCTGCTCGCCGTGTACATCGCGGGACTGATGTACTCGTTCCGCACGCACCGCAACCCGCTGCGCGCGTCGAAGCCCAACGCTCCGCGCGTCAGCTATACCGCCGCAGTCACGCTCCTCGCGCTCGGCACGGTGCTGACGACGATCGAAGCGGAGATTTTGATTCGAGGCCTCGGACCTGCGCTGCGACAGTTCGGCATGACCGAACTCTTTGCCGGCGTCATCGTCGTGGCGCTCGTCGGAAATGCGGCCGAGCACTACAGCGCCATCGCGGCGTCGCGGCGCAACGACATGACGCTCGCGCTCGAGATCTCGATCGGCAGCAGCGCTCAGATCGCATTGATGGTTGCGCCGCTGCTCGTCATTGGATCGTCGTGGCTGGGCATGCCGATGTCGCTCGTCTTCAATCCGTTCGAGATCACGGCCATTGGCTTGTCCGTAGTGGTCGTCGCGCTCGTGGGCATGGACGGCGAGAGCACGTGGCTCGAGGGACTGCAATTGCTCGGCTTGTATGCGATACTCGCCGCCGCTTTTTACATCATTCCTGCCTGAGTCGGGCCAGCTCCGCCGTTCACCCGCCTGCCGGCACGGCTTTGGCACTGCGACCGCATGAGGAGGACCTCATGCTGTATTGGGCGGTGATATTTCTCGTGATCGGACTGATCGCCGCGGCGCTGGGCTTCACCAACGTTGCGGGCGGCGCGTTCGCGATCGCCAAGTTTCTGGCCGGATTGTTCCTGCTGCTGTTCGTCATCTTCCTCATCGTGGGGTTGACGGCAGCAAAAAAGATCATCGACTGAGGTCGGGCAGGAGTTCCGTCATCCGATCGACCTCGGCTGCCTGACACCCCGAGTGTTACGCAGCCGAGGTACCGTGGTACCTGCCTTGCTCAAGATCCCCTGAAGAGAATGACGAACTTGATCAAGGAGGATTGACCGATGCACCGTTCCTTCTCACGTTGGACGATTGCCATCGCCGCGGCCGGACTCATCGGATTGCCCGCCGCGGCGCTGGCGCAGACTACCAGCACATCCCAGCCGCCCTCTCAATCGCCCCAGGCCAGCGCCGCGACGTCCGGACAGACAGGTCCCGTCGAACATGTGCGGCAGGCGAAGGAGGCGCTCGCGAGCATCGACAAGAGTTCGATCCCGGCAGCCGATCGCTCGAAGTTTGCGCAGCTCAACACGCACCTGAACAAGCTCGAGAAAGACGTCGCCAACAGCAGCGCGTCGGCCAGCGCGAACGGCAAGACGGCTTCGACAAAGACCGCCGCGTGGGCGACGGAGACCGCCGCGATCGATAAACTGATCACAGACATCGCGGGACCGGAAAACGCGGCACCGGCCGCGGCGCCGACGGGCACCACGGGCAGCGCGCCGACCGCCGCGAGCAGCAAGACGCACCTTGACGATCAGGCACGCGGGCAGCTGAACGAAGTGCGACGACTGATTACCGCCGTCGCCGCGGAGATGAGCGGGACGTCGCCCGCCGCGTCGCCATCGCCGGAGACTCCGGCGACAGCCGCCAGCCCCGCTTCGAGCACGGCAGCGGCGAGCACGCCAGCGACGACCACGCCGCCCACGAGCGCCGCGCCGACGACACCTCCGGCGCAGGCCTCCGCGACGACCCCGCAGAACCCGGCGACGGGCGGGCAGACGACCACGCCTCCGGCGGCGACGGGCACGCAGTCGTCAGTCACCCAGCCACCCGCCGGATCGGCCACGCCGCCGGCCCAGCCTCAGGCAGCGCAGCCGGCGCAGCCACAGGCAGGGGCGCCAGCTTCAGCAGCCCCCGCCCCCGCGGGACAAGCTGACCAAACGGCGGCCAAGCAGCATCTGACCGACGCGCGCGACACGCTCAGCGCGATCACGCAGATGCCGGAAGCCGCGCACTTGCAGGGACAGACCCGCACGCAAGTGGCGCAACTGATTTCGGACTTCAATCTGCTGATCACGACCAAGGTCGAATGGCACGATTCGTATAACAAGGTGCAGACAGACGTGACGAACCTCCTCGGACCCGACGCGAATGCGCCGTCCGCCGCGGAGCCGACGCCTTCGAGCGCTGGCGCGACCGGCACAACGGGCTCGGGCAGCGCGACGGCAACGGGGACAACCGGTACGGCCGCGAACGCAGCGTCCGGATCGGCCGCGGCTGCTCCCGCAGCGGCCGCCTCGGCACGGGGATCGGCCGACACACTCGATCCAGCGATCCGGGCCAAGCTCGTTCAGTTCCGCGCGCAGCTCAGTGATTTCGAGAAAGCCGCAGGCGGTTCGACGCCGGCCGCATCCAGTGCGAGCAGTTCGAACGTCAATCCGTCGGTCGCGACGGGCGCCACGACAAATCCCGCGAACCCCGCGACGAGCCCGACGGCCTCGAGCGCCGCGTCGACCACCGGCACCTCAATGAGCGCTGCGCCGCAATCGATGTCCGGCACGAACCCATCGAGTGCGGCGACGACGGGCACGAGCGGGTCCAGCGTCCCCGGTACGGCGGGCACGAGCGGTACCTATACGCCCGCGCCGGCAGCGTCGAGCGCGGCGCCCGGCACGTACCTGACGCAGGAACAGCGCCTTGACATCGAGTCGCATCTCGATGCGATGACGCAGTTGCTGAAATCCGCGTCCGCAGGCGACAAGAAGCTAAGCGACTCGCAGATCCAGCAGCTCACCGAGCAAATTACGCAGATCCGTCAGCTTCTGCATCAGTCGAAGTAACGGCAGGCGCGCAGCTCTGACTCCGAAGTCAGGGCTGCGCCCGCTCGCAACCCATACCCATCACAGCACATACGTTGTATGCCGAGGACCAGTATCCAGGTGCTCCGTGCGCCGCCATGAGCGGTACTCTTTTTGGAATAGAATGGGCCCGCCGGCTGTTATCCATTGTCTGAGGAGGCTACTGTCGATGAAGAAGATACTTCTGTTTGCGGCGGCGGTGATGTTCGCGGCGGCGCCCGCGTTGGCGGCTGACAAGACGTGGTCGGGCACGATTAGCGACAGCAAGTGCGGCGCGCACCACGCGGCCGGCGAGCACGGTGCCAAGACGGACGCGACCGAGTGCACTAACAAGTGCGTCGACGCCGGCGCCAAGTACGTGTTCGTGTCGAAGGGCAAGGTCTATCAGATCGCGAACCAGGACCTTCCGGATCTCAAGGTCCACGCGGGACACAACGTGAAGCTGACGGGTGAAATGGCCGGCGACTCGATCACCGTATCGAAGATCGAGATGCCCATGGCCAAACCGATGAAGAAGTAGCGGCCGAACGAGCCCAACGAAAACAAAGGCCTGGCGCGGCTTCGCGCGAGGCCTTTTTCATGTACCAACCTGTCCGTGGACCGTGGACCGTGGCCGTGATCCGTGGGGCGTGGACCGTTTCGCTTGTCCCCTGTCTCCTCTCCCTGTTACTTCCCCTTCGGAAAAATGATCGGCAGCACTTCGGGCGTCGTGTAGACGCAGCGATCGTTGTGCCCGCACTCGGGGACGATCTGGATCTTCTCGTTCCCGCCCAGATGCTCGTTGATGTATTTGACGAACGCTTCGCCGCGGGCGCGGCGCGTGGCGCCTTGCGCCATGGCCGCGCACGACCTGTCGAAGCCGCCGAGCGGTAGGACGTCCACCTGCGACAGCAGATACGTCGTCGGCCTGGACACGAGCTGCTTTTTCAGCTGATCGTCAGACATGCCGGCCGTATAGCCGCTGGTGCGATCTTCGAGGCCGTAGGGCCATTTGTCGTACTGCGCGCACGTGCTGCTGCCCGCGAAGGCGCCGTACGAAAACTTGGTGTGCGGTTCTTCGATATTCCAGCCGGCGCGCGCGTTGTCTGGCGCCCCATCGTCCACCGGGAGCGCCCGCGATGCGTCCGGCCATGCGTAGCTCGAGGGATTCGCGACCACGTATGAAACCGGCACGCCCAGCGTCTCGTGCACGCGGTTGGCCATCTCGTAGCGGCTGACGAACTGTCCGCCCGCCGAGTGCCCGGCGACGACGATCGCCGTCATGTTCGGGAACATCTGCTTGTTCGCGAGCTTCTTCAGAATCGCATCGATGAAATCGAACGACGTGAGATCTTTGTCGGCGGGCGACGCGCCGCCGGAACGCCAGCTGTCGCCGCCGCAGCTCCAGCTCACCTCGTTTTCGGCGAGCGTGTCGTGGCACGAGCCCTGCGATGAGGCGATTCTCGGCGCGATGACCACGGTATCGCCGAGCGCACCGGCGAGAAACGCGGCCGCCGCCGCGGTATCGAAGTAGCGATCAGGATTCCGCAGCGTGCCGTGAATCATGATGAGCGCGCGATGGATGCGGTCGTTCCGCGTGTCGAGCGAGTACGTCCGGTAGATGAGCGATCGCGCCGGCCCGTGCCCGAGCGCCACCCATTCGGTGCACGCGGTCGTCGCGGTCGTGCACGGGGCGCTGGCAGGCGGCTGGCTGCTGGAGGCGGTGGAAACCGTCAGTGCGAGTCCGATGGCGAGAAGCGTCGCTTTCATGCGACCCACGATACAACAAAGGCGTGGCGTCCCGCGCGTCCCCAGGTCACCGCCGGGCGCCGATCAGAAGTGGAAATAAATGAAGTCGAGGGACGTCCGGCTCCGCAGCAGCAGAATCGCCGTGAACGCCGCTCCGCACGTAATGGCCCGGAGCACGCCGAGCGTGAACGGCGTCGGACGGTCCGCCGTGCGCGCCGGCAGGCCGCGCCGCAGCTCGACCCAGAGGCTCTCTGCCCACAACGGAATCGAGTAGCCGAAGGCGAGCAGGAAGAGGTACAGACCTGCCTGCCTGTCGAAGGCGCTGCTCTGCCACGGCGTCAAGCGCAGGTCGCGGACGATCGCCGCTAGTTCCGTTTCGCGAAACAGCAGCCAGCCGAAGAGCGAGAGCACGAACATTCCCGCGATCTGCGCCACCTGGCGGATGTCGAAGACCGATCGCTCCGTCGCCGACGCGCCCGGCCGGAGACGTCGTGGCCCGCGGAGGATCTGGTGTGCGCGCGTGGCGAGGAGCAGCAGGCCGTGGTACAGACCCCACAGCACGTAATTCCAGCTCGCCCCGTGCCAGAA
>JBOGIZ010000580.1:0-4752 GCA_050747805.1 Vicinamibacterales bacterium
CATGGTGAGCAGGTCCGGGCTGTACAGACGATAGCGGCCGTTGCTCCGGACGGGGCTCACGAGTCCGACGTTCTCCCACAGACGCAGCGTCGAGGGACTCACGCCGAGAATGCGCGCGGTCTGGCCGACCGTCAGGAACCGGTATGCGGCGGGCTGCCTGGCGCGCACGCGCGCGCGCCGCGGGCGCATGGATGGGCTGTTCATCTCGCGGACGGCGCATCGTAGTGCAACGCCGGATTGTTTGACAACCTTACAGTGTTGCGGTAAGACGTCGGTCGTGCCATCCGCCATCGACCGCGTGCTTCGATCCGTCGAGGCGCTCACCGCCGAGGCCGTCGCGTTCACGTCGGATCTCATCCGCATCCCGACCGTCAATCCGCCCGGCGAGCGGTACGAGGACTGCGCGCGGTTCATCGGCGCGACGCTCGACGCCTGCGGCTTTACCGTCGAGTATCATCCGGCAGAAGGACGGCCCGAACACACACGGGCATACCCGCGCGTCAACGTAGTCGGCACGAGGCGCGGGCGGAGCGCGCATCCGCTCGTGCACCTGAATGGACACTTCGACGTCGTGCCAGCCGGCGCCGGGTGGACGACCGATCCCTTCGGCGGCGAGGTGCGCGACGGCCGCATCTGGGGACGCGGATCGTGCGACATGAAGGCCGGCATCGCGGCGGCGGTGTTCGCCGCGGAAGCGATCCGCCGCGCCGGCATCGAGCTGGCGGGTACGGTCGAAGTCAGCGGCACCGTCGATGAAGAAAGCGGCGGCTTCGCCGGCGTCGCGTGGCTCGCCGAGCACAAGCGGATCAGCGCCTCGCGAACCGACTTCGTGATCATTCCCGAGCCGCTTTACGTCGACCGCGTCTGTATCGGGCACCGCGGCGTGTATTGGTTCGAAGTGCAGACGAGCGGCCGCATCGCACACGGCAGCATGCCGTTTCACGGCGTCAGCGCCATCGATCACATGGGCCACGTGCTCGAACGCTTCCGCACACAGCTCCAACCGAGGCTCGCCGAACGAACGACCGCGGTTCCTGTCATGCCCGAAGGTGCGCGCAACGCCACCCTCAATATCAACGGCATCGCCGGCGGCCAGCCCGTCGACGGGATCCAGACGCCGTGCGTCGCGGACCGCTGCCGCGCCGTCTTCGATCGCCGCTTTCTCCTCGAAGAAGGCTTCGAGAGCACGAAGGCGGAAATCCTCGAGCTGCTCGACGCCATCTCCCGCGACGTCCCCGGGTTTCGCTACGACGTGCGCGACTTGATGGTCGTCCATCCGACACGCACCCCCGACGGTTCACCCGTCGTCATCGCCCTCGAGCGCGCGTTGACGCGCGTCCTCGGCCGAAGTGGAGGCCTGGTCGCCAGCCCCGGCACGTACGATCAGAAGCACGTGGCGCGAATCGCCGGCGTACCGCACTGCGTCGCGTACGGTCCGGGCATCCTCGACCTCGCGCACCAGCCAGACGAGTACGTCGACGTGGCGGATCTGATCAACGCCACAAAAGTCATCGCGCTCGCGCTGTTGGACCTGACCGGCACGTCGGCGGACTGACCGCCAGCCTCCAGCCTCCAGCCTCCAGCCTCCAGCCTCCAACCTCCAACCTCCAACATCGAACCTCCAGCCTCCAACCTTCGTATTTGACAACCTTACATCTTTCATGTAAAAGCTGCGCCATTCCGGAGGCTTCCATGCCGATGACACGCGCGTCTGTTCGCCCGGTCCAACGGGGACCCCTGCACCGAGCCTCGGTTGCTCGGCTGCGCGGCCGATTCGGGCCGCTCCATTCCGCAAGCGTGCTGGTGCTTGCGGCGGCAGCAACCGTGCTGCTCTCTCCCGCGCAGGTCTTTGCGCAGGCGACGGGCGGCGTGACCGGCGTGATTACCGACCAGTCGAACTCCGTGGTCCCCGGCGTCAGCGTTGACGCCACGAACGTCGCAACCGGACAGGCCAGGACCGCGGTGACCGAGTCAGATGGCCATTTCGCGATTCCTCTTCTGCAGCCTGGCCGCTACACGGTCAAGGCCACCCTCTCCGGCTTCAGCTCCGTCGTCCGCGAAAACATCATCGTGTCGGTCGACGACACGACCCGCGTCGATTTCAAAATGACCGTGGGCGGCGTCGAGCAGAACGTCACCGTCACGACGGAAGCGCCGCTCGTCGAGACGTCGCAGGCGACGATGGGCATCACGATCGATCAGCAGAAGGTGGTCGACCTGCCGCTGAACGGCCGGAACTTCACCCAGCTCGGCACGCTGATTCCCGGCGTCCTCGCGCCGCCGGCCGGCCTCGGCGGCGAGGCGGGCAACGCCACCCCCGGGGGATTCGGCGCCACGACCGCCGGCTTCAACGTCGACGGCATGCGCAACCAGTCGAACAACTTCCTGCTCGACGGCACCACGAACAACGACACGTTCAACACGGGCTTCGTGATGCGGCCGCCGCCCGACGCGATTCAGGAATTCAAAATCCAGACGCACTCCTACACCGCCGAGTACGGGCGCAACTCGGGAGCGGTCGTGAACGTCGTGACCAAGTCGGGCAGCAACACGGTGCACGGATCGGCCTGGGAGTTCAACCGCAGCGATGCGCTACAGGCGCGCAACTACTTTGCGCTCGCCACCCAGCCCAAGCCGAAGCTGCAGCAGAACCAGTTCGGCGGGGCCGGTGGCGGTCCGATCGAGAAGAACAAGCTGTTCTATTTCGGATATTACGAGGGCTACCGGAATCAGCAGGGAACGACGACGAACATTCTCGTGCCGACGGCCGCGCAGATGAGCGGGGCGTTCACGACCACGATCATCGATCCGACGACCGGCCTTCCGTTTGCGAACAACACCATTCCCGCAGCGCGTCTCGACCCGAATGCGCTGAAGCTGCTGAGCGATTTCGTGCCGACAGCCAACAGCGGGGCGAACCGCTACGTTACGTCGCCGACGGCGACCGACAACCGCGAAAATTACGGGATTCGGATGGATTACCACCTGTCGCAGAACAACTCGATGCTGGGGCGATATCTTCGCTCGACGACCGACGCGGTGACTCCGCCCGTGACGACGCCGTCGGCGCAGGAAGCCAAGGCGACGCTGCAGGATTTCATGACGTCGGATACGCAGATCTTCGGCAGCGACAAGATCAACGTGGCGCGCTTCTCGTCGAACCGGATCTTCGCGAACCCGGCGGTGACGAGCGGTCTGCAGAACAGTGCGTACGGGATCAACGTGCCGAACACGAACGCGGAAGCGCAGGGGCTTGCCTCGATCGGGGTCACCGGATACCCCTCGCTCGGCGACCCGCAGCAGCCGTTCGTGAACCGCGTGAATCAGGTGTTCGAAGGATCGGACGATTTCACGTGGACGCACGGCAAGCACCAGATGAAGTTTGGGACGGACGTGCAGCACGTGCATATGGTGATCGCGTTCATCAACCGGCCGAACGGCGATTACAGCTTCCTCGGCAACTGGACTGGCAACCCGCTCGCGGATTTCCTGCTGGGTCTGCCGTCGCAGTTCCGCCGCACGACGAAGAATCAGGCGCAGGACGGCACGACGACGGCCTATGCGGCGTACGCGCAGGATGAATACCGGCCGTTCGAGCGCGTGACCGTCGACTACGGCGTCCGCTACGAAGTGACGCCGCCATTTGTCGACAAGAACAACGCCCTGAACGCGTTCCACCCGGGCCAGCAGTCGACCATCTTCCCGAATGCGCCGACGGGCCTCGTCTACCCCGGCGACGCGGGTGTACCGCGCGGCACGTACGCCACCGACTTCAACAACATCGCGCCGCGCTTCGGAGCCGTCTGGGACGTTCGCGGCAACGGCCGCACGACGGTGCGGGGCGCCTGGGGCATGTTCTACGACACGTTGGCCGCTCAGGGAGACTTCTTCCAGAACGGCGTGCTCGCGCCGCCCTTCACGCCGCTGCTCGAGATCGATTACCCGGCCCCCATCACGCTGGAGAATCCGCTGAGCGCGTCCACGGCCGGCGCGGCGAGCTTTCCGCCAGGATTGACGATCATCGGGTGGGCGGAGGACTTCCACACGCCGTACGCGTATCAATACAACGCGACCGTCCAGCACGAGTTCGGCACCAACATCGGTGTCGAGGCTGGGTACGTCGGATCGCTCGGGCGGGATATGCCGATCTTCATGGAGGTCAACCCGGGCCTGTACTCGCCCGGCCAGACCCTGCCCGGCGCCCGCCTCTTCCCGGCGTTTGCGCTCGTGCGGCCGACGTTCTCGGCCGCCCGATCCGAGTACAACTCGCTTCAGACGAGCATCCGGATGCGGCCGACGCACGGCATCAACTTCCTTGCGTCGTATACGCTGAGCAAATCGCTGGACGACGTCTCCGGATTGAACATCGGCGGCGACGCCAGGCCGGCGCTCCCGGTGACGATTGGCGATCAGGCCTCGATCGACAAGTCGCTCGCGTACGAATGGGGACCGTCGCTGTTCGACGCGCGGCACCGCGTCGTGGTCAGCTTTGGCTACCAACTGCCGTCGCCGGCTGGAAGCGCCGTCGTTCGTCATCTTGCCGGCGGCTGGCAAGTGAACGGCATCTTCCAGGCGCAGACTGGATTCCCGCTGACGGCAGTCGATGCCCAGACGGATATTCGGTACCTGACGAACCGCCCCGACATGACCTGCGACCCGAACGCGAACGCCCCGCACACAACGACGGAATGGTTCAACACGTCGTGCTTCGTGCGGCGGCCGGTCGCGACCACGGGAAACGGTCCCGGGTCA
>JBOGIZ010000581.1:0-2567 GCA_050747805.1 Vicinamibacterales bacterium
GCGGTCATCGGCCATCGGCCATCGGCCATCGGCCATCGGCCATCGGCCAACGGTCATCGGCCAACGGTCATCGGCCAACGGCCATCGGTCAGCGGTCAGCGGTCAGCGATTCGCGATTGACAGCTTCTTCTCAGCGATCGGCTCGTGCAGGAACTGCTCGGCCATTTCCGCGAACCGCGCGGTCAGGGCCGCGGGATCCAGGTCGCCGAACTTCGATCGGAAGCGATCGAGCGGGACGACGGCCTTGGCCATCGCGCGATGGCCGCCCGCCGAGCCGATGTCGGCGAACCACCGCTTGACGAACTCGCCGGCGTTTTTCGAGTACCCGAGGTTTCGCACGCTCACGATCATCGAGCCGTTCACCACGCCGGCGAGGATCGTCCACCGCACGTCCTCGAGCTGCAGGAAGAAATCCGCCGTGTACGGGATGAAATCCTCGCGCGGCGCGTCTCCGATAAAGGCCGTAAAGACCTGCTCGCGGAGGATGCCGGTCCGGGCGGCGCGCGTGACGTACTCCAGCCGCTCGAGCGTGATTTCGGCGCCTTCCATCTTCCGAATCAGCGCGGCGTCGGCCAGCGGATAGAGAAACGTGAAAGCCTCGAGGTCGACCCGATTCGTGTGCCGCGCGAAAAACAGCGTGTCCGATTTGATGGCGTAGAGCATCGCCGTCGCCGTGCGCTCCGAGATGTTCACGTCGACCGCCCGCAGGTGCTCGGTGAGGATCGTTGACGTCGATCCGTAGTCCGCACGGATGTCCTTGAAGACCGCGCTGTAACCGGGATGCTCCGGGTGATGGTCGATGACGAGATCCGCGCGGTCCAGCAGACCGCCGAAGTAATGCGGTTGTACGTCGACGGTCGCGATGCGCTCGAACCCTTCGAACGATGCCGGCGTGATCTGCTCGACCTGGATGTCGAGCATATTCGCCATCCGCAGGTTTTCAGGCCGGGTCACGCCTTGCATCGCCCCGATGATCGCAGTGGTCTTGGTCCGGCGAAGCAGATTGCGCAGCGCGAGCCCGCTAGCGAGCGCGTCCGGATCCGGATCGTTGTGCAGGAGGATCAGCACGCGGACGGCGTCGGCAAAGTAGCGCTGGTACTGCTGCACGCGCGCGCGCGTCATCGATCGACTGAGCTCCGTGACGAGCATCGGCCGCAGCAATTCCGAGAGGTCGAGGTGCGTGACTTCCTGCCCGTCTTCCGGGCGGCCGTTCGCCGGCCGACGGCCCGTATGCAGCACGTAGACGAGCGTGCCGCCCGCGTCGCGTACGGCCTCGAGAATCTTCTTGACGCTCCGGCGGCCGGTGTCCTGAACGATGAAGCAGGTGTTGGGGGAAATATCGGCTTTGAGGTAGGTGTCGACGCGCCGCGGATCGCCGGTCGCTGCCTCGATCCCCGCGTCGTGCAGGCGGCGGGCGAGCGGCCGGCTCTCGACCAGGAAGTCGACCTCGAAGCTCGGCAGCAGCACCGCGTCCAGCGAGCGGATAACCAGTTCGTCCTGACAGATGGCGAGAACGCGCACGTCAGATCAGACCCAAACCCCTAGTATACGCCCAGTACACGTGCTGTTCAGACAGGGCTCATCCAGACATGACCGCGTGGACAGTGCGCGCTCGCCGCGCCTGAGCCGGTTCGCCAGCGTTCTGCGCCTTCCGTGGTACGATCTTCTGTTCGATGGCCTCAAAGTACGACCGCTTTACGCTCGTCTCCGACTTCGAGCTGCGGGGGGATCAGCGCCGCGCCATCGACGAGTTGGTGGACGGGCTCAACCGCGGCGACAAGGCGCAGGTGCTTCTCGGCGTCACCGGTTCGGGCAAAACCTTCACCATGGCGCAGTGCATCGCGCGCGTGAACCGCCCGACCCTCGTAATGGCGCACAACAAAACGCTGGCGGCGCAGCTCTATCAGGAGTTCCGGCGCTTCTTCCCCGAGAACGCCGTCGAGTACTTCGTCAGCTACTACGACTACTACCAGCCAGAAGCCTACGTCCCGACGACCGACTCGTATATCGAGAAGGAAGCGACGATCAACGACGAGATCGATCGGATGCGGCTCTCGGCCACGCGGTCGTTGTTCGAACGCCGCGACGTCATCATCGTCGCGAGCGTGTCGTGCATCTACGGCTTGGGCTCGCCCGAGGCGTACTACGGCATGATGCTGCCGCTCGAGCGCGGGCAGCGCATCAACCGCGAGCAGATCCTCCGCAAGCTGGTTGAAATTCAGTACGAGCGCAACGATCACGATTTCGCCCGCGGCGTGTTCCGTGTCCGCGGCGACATTGTCGAGGTCTATCCCTCGTACGAGGACACGGCGCTGCGCGTGGAGCTCTTTGGCGACGAAGTGGACGAACTGGCCACGTTCGATCCGCTCACGGGCACGACGCTGCGCAAGCACGACAAGCTCGCGATTTACCCGAAGACGCATTTCGTCACCCCGCGCGAGAAGACAAAGGCGGCGGTCGAGACCATCAAAGCGGAGCTGGAGTGGTACCGTACGAAGCTCGAGGCGGAAGGCAAAGTGCTCGAAGCGCATCGCCTGCATCAGCGGACGATGTTCGATCTCGAGATG
>JBOGIZ010000582.1:0-2008 GCA_050747805.1 Vicinamibacterales bacterium
GCTCCCACGTGAGCGGCTCGAGGTCCGCTTCTGCCGCGCACGCGCGGCGCTCCTCAGGGGAAAGCGCAAGGTGCGCGACAATCGAATCCGCGAACGTCGCGGCGTCGCTTGCGGTGGCGCACGCGGGCATCACCTCGCGCGGGAGTCCCGACGCAACGTTCGGCGTCACGACCACGGGCAGGCCACCGGCGATGGCTTCCAGCACCTTATTCTGGATCCCCCTGGCCGTGGCAAGGGGCGCCACCGACACGGCCGAGCGCCAGAGATACGGACGGACGTCTGGCACGGCGCCCGTGACTTCGACGTCTGCGGCGGCGCTGGCGAGCGCACGAACCCGGCGGCTCGGATGCGCGCCGACGAGCGATAAACGCGCGTCGCGCTCCCGTGCGCGAACGAGCGGCCAGACGTCGCGCACCAGCCACTCGGCCGCATCCGCGTTCGGCTCGTAATTCATTACGCCGCAAAACACGACCGAACGGCTCTCCTCCGGCGCACGTTCGGGCCGGAAGTGGCGGACGTCGATCCCGTTCGGCATCACCTCGACTCTGGCCTGCGGAGCCAGCGCACGGAGGGCCTGGGCTTCGCGCTCGTTCACCACGGTCGTGGCAAAGGCGTGCGCGGCGGCGCGCGCCTCGAACCGCGACAGGCACCCCGCTTCGCGGCGGTACACGAACCTCATCGGCCAGCGGCCGGCTTGGCCGAGTGCCCGCCATTTCTCGGAGTCCACGTCGACCATGTCGAGCAGGCATGGGACACCGGCGAGCGGTGCCCGAAGCGCGAACTTGGCCATGCCCGAGCAGTAGGCAATCACCACGTCGGGCTGCCATCCTCTCAAAACCGCCTGCACGGCGGATTCGACGTGAGGCGAATCGAGCAGGCTATGGGTGAGTGGCGCGTCGGTCAGAAGGTGCGCCGCGCCCCGGGCGGCGTTGCGCAGCCTCGGCACCATCGCACACTCGGTTTTTTCGGCGAGATCCCTCATGTCGTGCGCGTGCGCCGCTTCGTCCGCGTCATGAACGAGCGAGACGAGGCGAATCGTCGCATATCGTCCGAGAAAACGCATGAGATGGTACGCGCGGAGGCGATCGCCGCGATTCGGCGCGTAGGGAAGACGATGCGTCAGCAGCAAGATATTCACGGGCGATCAACCGGCCTCAACGACGCAGGCTGCGTCGGCCCCGCGCGATTGCCGCATCTCGGGCGCGGCGCGTTCAGCGCGGCGCTCGGAGCATCGGCTCCATCGTTCGAACATCCAGATTGCCCACAGCGTATTGCTGCGATCGCGCGCCCCGCTGCTGTGCTCGTGCGTCCATCTCCTGACGACGGCGAGATCCATGAACTCGCCGACCCGGCTTCCGGCACGCAGGACGTCGTCGGCAAACTGTTTCGCGTACTCGCCGCGGATCCACTCGCCCGTCGGCGCGCTGAACCCGTGCTTGGGAAGCCGGAGCACGTCTGACGGGAGCGTCCGGACGGCAATCCGCTTCAACAGATACTTCGCGCGAAGTCTGGGCATCTTCGAGCCGGTCGAAATCCGGAATCCCAGTTCGACGATGCGGCGATCGAGCAGCGGACAGCGGATCTCGAGACTGTTCAGCATGCTCATTCGATCGACCTTGACCAGCACATCGTTGGGCAGATACACCTTGAGGTCGGCATACTGGGCACGCTGGACCGGACTCGCGGACGAGCACTCCAGGTACGGTCGGGTGGCCGCCTCGTAAACAGCGCTCGCGCGCGGGTCGCGGCCGGTCTTTCCGATCGCGAGGCGCACGTCATGCGGCTTGGTAATGCAGAGATCGGAGAAATAGGCATCGGCCGCGCTGCGTCCGATGTTTTCGATGAATGTCCCGATGCGGAGCGCGCGCGGAAGGCGGCGCGATCGCGGCCAGGCCCCGCCAATCGCGCGCAGGGAACCGGAAAGCCCCGCTCGGGCGGTCACGGCGCGAATCCAGCACTCCAGCGCGTGAGGGACGTACCGGAAATCGTAGCCGCCAAACACTTCGTC
>JBOGIZ010000583.1:0-4675 GCA_050747805.1 Vicinamibacterales bacterium
AGTCTACTCCGCGCGTTGCCCGAACCCCATTCCATGTGGTCGCTGCATCGCTTGACCCAGTGCCCGTAAGTGATGGATAATCTACTGCTTATCGCAAATCAAGGCGAAGGCCTTATTCCAGCCCGCCGGAGCTGTGATCCCGGATAGTACGCGCGAGGAGGACCCGCAGAGCATGGCGCACGCAGACGACCCGAGGAATATCCCATCACAAGGAGGTGGCGCAGCCGGTACCGCCGAGAAGACGATAGGTTTCTCCGCGCACGACGATCATGTCGACCCGCAGGAATACGCCCGCCTTCTGGACCTTTACGATACCAGCTTCCGCAACATCGCGGAAGGTGAGGTCGTCAAGGGGACGGTGCTGAAAGTCACGCCGTCCGAAGTCATTGTCGACGTCGGATACAAGTCCGAAGGCATCATCCCCGTCGAAGAATTCGTGGACGAGACCGGCCACGTGACCGTACAGCCCGGCGACATCGTCGACGTGCTGCTCGAGCGCACGGAGGATCGCGAGGGCTACGTCGTGTTGTCGCGCGAGAAGGCCGAGAAGATGAAGATCTGGGACGAAGTCGAGAAGGCCTACGCCGAGCGCAAGGTCGTCATCGGCCGCGTCATCGAGCGCATCAAGGGAGGTCTCGCGGTGGACATCGGCGTCCGCGCGTTCCTGCCCGGATCGCAGATCGACGTCCGCCCCGTCAGAAACCTCGACGCGCTGCGCGGCCAGGAGCTGCGGATGCGCGTCATCAAGGTGAACAAGAAGCGCGGCAACATCGTGCTGTCGCGCAAGGTGCTCCTCGAAGAGGAGAACGCCGAAAAGAAAAAGCACACGCTCGACACACTCGCCGAAGGCAAGGTCCTTCGCGGGGTGGTCAAGAACATCACCGACTACGGCGCGTTCATCGATCTTGGCGGCATCGACGGTCTGCTGCACATCACCGACATGTCGTGGGGCCGCGTGACACATCCATCCGAGCTCTTCCAGGTCAATCAGGACATCGACGTCATCGTCCTGAAGTACGACCCGGCGACCGAGCGCGTCTCGCTCGGCCACAAGCAGCTGATGAACGATCCGTGGTCGAACGTGATCGAGCGGTATCCCGTCGGCGCGCGGTTGACCGGCAAGGTGGTCAGCCTCACCGACTACGGCGCATTCGTCGAGCTTGAGCCCGGCGTCGAAGGCCTGATCCACGTCAGCGAAATGTCGTGGAGCAAACGCGTCAAGCACCCGTCGAAGATTCTCAACGTCGGCGACACCGTCGAGACGATGGTGCTCGGCGTCGACCCGGGGGCGCGGCGCATTTCGCTCGGCCTGAAGCAGGTCGAGAGTAATCCCTGGCACGAGCTGTCCGAGAAATATCCGATCGGCACGACCATCACGGGCAAGGTGCGCAATCTGACCGAGTTCGGCGCGTTCGTCGAGGTCGAGGAGGGCATCGACGGCCTGATTCACATCTCGGACATGTCGTGGAGCAAGCGGCTGAAGCACCCGTCAGAAGTCCTGAAGAAGGGCGACACCGTCGAAGCGATGGTGCTCAACATCGACGCGGAGAATCAGCGCCTGTCGCTCGGGCTGAAGCAGCTCCAGACCGATATCTGGGATGAGTTCTTCCAGCAGCACCACGTTGGCGACGTCGTCGAAGGCAAGGTCGTCCGCTTGACGAACTTCGGCGCCTTTGTCGAACTGGCGGAAGGGATCGAAGGGCTGATTCACGTCTCGGAGTTCGACGAGTCGGCGCAGAAGGGCAAGGAAGAGAAGCTGGATCTGAAGGTGGGCGAAACCTACCAGATGAAGATCATCAAGCTGATTCCGTCGGAGCGCAAAGTCGGTCTGAGCATCCGCGCGCTCAAGAGCGACGAATTCAAGGCGGACTGGGAAGCGTACTCGGAATCAACCGGACGTCCGGAAGTCACGCTCGGCGACCATTTCAAGCGCCAGCAGTAGCACCCGTCGGCACCTTTAGCACCTGGGGGAACCGGGCATGAACACCGGCAGCATGACGAAAGCGGAACTCGTCGAGGAAGTCTCACGAGTTTCGGACCTGACGAAGAAGCATTCGGAAGTCATCGTCGACACGGTCTTCAAGAGCATTATCGATGCGCTGCATCGAGGTGAAAAGATCGAGCTCCGGGGATTCGGCAGTTTCCGCCTGCGCCGCCGCGAGCCGCGCAAGGGCCGCAATCCGAAGACGGGCGACAAGGTGGACGTGCCGCCGAAGAAGGTGCCGTACTTCAAACCCGGCAAGGAGCTCAAGGAGCTCATCAACAAAGAGCCCGATGCTCCTGCGCCGGCAGCGCCGCCCGTCGTGAGCGGCTCTTCGGATCTCGCCGGCGTCTAGTCAACGACGAATGACGAACGACGAAAGACGAATGCACCGTTCGTCATTCGTCGTTCGCCCTTCGTAATTGACATGGATCACCTTTGGAGTCCCTGGCGCCTTGCCTACATCACCGGCGCGCATCGTGACGAAGCCTGCGTCTTCTGCACGGCGCTGACGAGCGAGGACGCTCAGTCGCTCATCGTGTTCCGCGGCTCGACCTGCTACGTCATCCTCAACCTCTTTCCGTACAACAACGGCCATCTGATGGTCGTGTCGAAACGCCATCTCTCGACGCTTGCGTCCGCGACGCCGGAAGAATTGGCGGAGCTGATCGAGTTGACGCGCCGAGCCGAAATCGCCCTCACCGAGGCGTACGCGCCGCACGGACTGAATATCGGGATTAACCTGGGGAAGTCGGCCGGCGCCGGGATTCTCGACCACGTGCACGTGCACGTGGTGCCGCGCTGGACTGGCGACACGAATTTCATGACGGTGGTCGGCGACACTCGCGTGCTGCCGGAGCAGCTGCCCGTGACTGCCGAGCGGCTGCGCCCGATTTTCGAACGCCTCGCTCAGGTCTGAACGGCGACCGCCTCGGGCGCCGCCGGACTGCCAGCCGCCGACGCGGTCGGCAGGTTCACCACGAACCGGGCGCCCTTTCCCACACCCGCGCTCTCGGCCGACACGGTGCCCCCATGCAGGTCCACGAGCTGGTGCACGATCGCGAGACCGAGCCCAAGGCCGCCCTGATCGCGCGTCATGGAGCCGTCGGCCTGGCGGAACGGTTCAAAAGCGTGGGGCAGGAATTCGCGCGCCATCCCGATGCCGTCGTCGGCGACGGAGATGCGCGCCATCGTCCCCTCACCATCGACGCGCACCGTGATGCGACCGTCTGGCGCCGTGAATTTGATCGCGTTCGAAATGAGGTTCCAAGCGATCTGCCGCAGGCGATCCGGATCCCCCATGACGGCGATCGTCTGTTGCAGCGAGACGTCGACGATCAGCCGCTTCGCCGCGGCCGCCGGCTTCATCGTCTCGATCGCTTCTTCCACGACGGGCGCGATCAACACGCGCTGCGGCTTGATACGCAGCCGTCCCGCCGCCATCGATGACGCGTCGAGCAGATCCTCGACGATGCGTGTCTGCGTGTGCGCGCTGCGCTCGATGGCGTCGGCGGCGCGCTGCGCCGCGTCTGCGCTGAGATTGTGGCGGGCGAGCATCGCCGCCCAGCCGACGATGACGTTGAGGGGCGTGCGCAGTTCGTGGGACACGGTTGCCAGGAATTCGTCCTTCGAGCGGTTCGCGGCCTCTGCCTCTGCGCGGGCGGTTCGTTCGCGGCCGAGCGTCTCCTCGAGGGAGCGCTGCTGCATCCGCAATCGCCGCTCTGCCGTGCGGCGCGAGCTGGCGAACCATACGACGGCTACGAACAAGAGCAGCCGATTGACGATCGTGGTCGCGAACTGGCGTGGGTGCGCCGCGCCGGCGCGCCCGAAATAGTCGATCGTGGCCTCGAACAGCACCGCGATGAGGAGTCCAGGGCCGAATCCGCCGAACCAGGCGCTGCCGATGAGGAGCAGGATTATCGCCGGTGTCAGGTCGAGCCGCACGCCGACGCGCTCGCCCGCCAACATGGCACCGAGCAGCAGGAAGAACGCCGCTGCCGCTCCGGCGTACCGCGCGGCGGCCAGCCAGAATCGTCGAGCCATGCGCGTCTACTCTCCGACAAGCCGGCCGTCCGAGTCAATCCGCCGCCCCTCGCGCATAATGAATCGATGATTCTCGAGCTCGGTTCTGACGATGCGGCGCTCCAGCAGGAGGTGGCGGCATTCGCGGCGGAGCGCCTGGCGCCCGCCGCCGCGGCGATCGACGAAGACGGCCGATTCCCGCGGCAGCTCGTCAGCGAGCTGGCCCGGCGTGGACTGCTCGGCGTGACCATCGGCCGGGAATGGGGCGGCGGCGGACATGGCTATGTGACGTACGCCGTGGCGCTTGAAGCGCTCGCGCACGCGAGCGCGGTCCTGGCCGTGATCGCCAGCGTCAACATATCCCTCGTCGCCGAGCCGATCGCGCAGTTCGGGACCGATGCGCAGAAGCACGCGTGGCTCCGGCGCCTGGCCAGCGGCGAGGCGATCGGCGCGTTCGCGCTCTCCGAGGAGCACGCGGGGTCCGACGCCGCCAATCAGCAGACGGTCGCGCGCCTCGACGACTGGGGCTACGTGCTGAACGGCCGCAAAGTGTGGGTCGCCAACGGAGAAGCGGCCGACGTGGCGATCGTGTTCGCCGCGACGCAGCCCGGGAATCGGGGACGCGGCATCGGCGCTTTTCTGGTGCCGCTCGATACTCCGGGACTCGTGCGC
>JBOGIZ010000584.1:0-21094 GCA_050747805.1 Vicinamibacterales bacterium
CCCACGCACCGACAAGGACGATGGCGCCGACGACGACCTGCACCTTGCCGGAAGCGGCCGCGAACGCCACGACGGCCCGCTTGGTCTGGCGGAAGAATATCGTCGCCCAGCGATGACGGCGCGTCCGGGATCGGGTCGCTCGTCGAGACGTCCGACTCGAGAACCACATCCGCTCAACGCGGCTCAATGACGTCGACGTACGACGAAAGCTGGATCACGCGCAGTCCTGGGACCTGCGGCAATCCGCGGTCGTTCGTGACGAAGGTCTTGCAGCCTGTTGCCATGGCGCAGACGAGCTGCAGCGCGTCAGGAGTTTTGGTACCGAGCGCGGCACGAAGCTGCGCAGCCGTTCTCAATTGGCCGCGGGTGATGTCCATCATTCGGATCCCTCGGCTCCGCGTGAGCAACAGTTCATAACGTTCGGCCAAGTGAACGGCTCCGGCCCGGTATGGCACGACCAGGACTTCGAGGAGCGTCACCGCCGAAGTGATCAGGTCCCGGCGGCCCTTGTCAGCCTCCTCGAAAAGAGGAACGACAAGCGGAAGGAACCGTGGGTGCTCTTCGATGAAATAGATGAAAATCGAGGTGTCAATCGCGATGGCGCCTTGACCGATATCGGCGATCAGTCCCACGCGGACCGCTCACGTTCCACGTGAGTCGAGGCCTCGATCTCCTGCCAGTGTTCCTTGCCCAACCCCTGAAGTTCGAGGATCGACAGCGGCTTAGAGGCTTCAAGCGCGTCGCTGAGGATTTGGGTCACCTCTTGCGCGACCGATCTGCGCTGCCGCTTCGCACGCGCCTGGAGCTTTCGGTAGAGCGCGTCGGGAAGCTTCTTGATATTCAGCGTCGCCATTGTTCATCCATTTATCCTCCATTGTGGAGGACAACGGACCCGCGAGTCAAGCGAACGAGCGGTGACCGTCGAGTTGTGTTTTTACGGCTGCAGCGCCTTTCATCAGACCGACACATTTTTCCACGGCCGAGCAACTCGGCTGATTGCCATCCGATGGGGTCTAATCTCCGCATGAGACCTCTGACTCTCCCGATTCTCGCTGCCCTTCTGCTGGCCGCGCAGTCTTCCGGAAGCGTTGCCGTTAAGACCGATGCCTACGCCGTCTACGATGCGGTCATCCCTTCCGATTGGCTGATCCAGCAGGCCCACACAACCGAGCTGCTGATCCAGGCCACAACTGCGGTGGACGACCCGTTGTTCAAGAGGTGCGTCCCGGCCGGTCCCGGCCTGACGGCGCCTTGGCAGGATTCACTGAACGACTTCAAAGCGCAGATGGCCGCGGCGAAAGATCTGAAGTCGCAATTCTCTCTACCGGTCCCGTATCGATTGGAGTCACGCGACACGATTCGTGAAATCTTCACGACAGCCGGAAATCGCGGATGGTACGCGTTTCACGCGACTTATCCAAGGGCGAAAGGCTATCTCCGACTCTCAGCGGTGGGCTTCGACAAGGCCCACGAGCACGCGTTGGTCTACATGGACCACTCGTGCGGCGCGGAATGCGCGGGCGGCCAATATCACTTTCTTGAGCGCGCGGCGAACGGCTGGCGCGAGGTCCCCCTGAATGTGAGCCTCTGTGAGTGGATATCTTGACCGCCCCAGATGTGGGGTCCATCGACTCATGACGAACCAGGCGATGACCATCGTGCTGCGGCACGTCACTGCCGCAATGGTGATAGCGTACCGGCCGGCATGGGCCGGTACGTCGGCGCGCTCGATCAGGGCACCACCAGCACGCGGTTCATCATCTTCGACCGCGGCGGCCGGGAGATCGCGCGCCATCAGATCGAACACCGTCAGATCCTGCCGAGGCCCGGGTGGGTCGAGCACGATCCACGCGAGATCCTCGCGCGCACCGACGAAACGATCGCGGTCGCGATGCGCGCGGCACACGTCGCCGCGAAGGATCTCGCCGCGATTGGCATCACGAACCAGCGCGAGACGACGGTCGTGTGGAATCCCAAGACCGGCCGACCGTGGTGCAATGCCATCGTCTGGCAGGACATGCGGACCGACGCGATCGTCAACGCGATCGACGAGGAGACGACGCGGCGCATCCGGCAGAAGACAGGTCTGCCGCCGTCGACCTACTTCTCCGCGCCGAAGCTGCAGTGGATTCTGAAGAACGTCGACGGCGTCCGTGACGCCGCCGGACGCGGCGAGGCGATCTTCGGCACGATCGACACGTGGGTGATCTGGCATCTCACCGGCGGCGCGGTGCACGCGACCGACGTCACCAACGCAAGCCGGACGATGCTGATGGACCTCGCGACGCTCGACTGGGACGACGAACTCCTCGCGATCTTCGGCGTTCCGCGCGCGATGCTGCCGGTCATCGCGCGCTCCGCGGACGCGAGCGCGTTCGGGACGACCGAGCAGACCGGCGCGGCCGGCGGCAGCATCCCCATCACCGGCGATCTCGGCGATCAGCAGGCGGCCACCGTCGGCCAGGTGTGCTTCCGGCCGGGAGAAGCGAAGAACACGTACGGGACGGGCAACTTCATGCTGCTAAACACCGGCACGGCCGCCGTACCGTCGAAGACGGGTCTGCTGACGACGGCATGCTACCGATTCGGCGGCGAGACGATCTTCGCGCTGGAAGGATCCGTTGCCGTGACGGGATCCGCCGTCCAATGGCTGCGCGATCAGCTCGGAATCATCGCGTCCGCGTCGGACGTCGAAGCGCTGGCGAACACAGTGCCGGACACGGGCGGTATGTACTTCGTTCCCGCGTTTTCGGGCCTCTTCGCGCCGTACTGGCGCACGGATGCGCGCGGCGTCATCGTCGGCCTCTCGCGATTTCACACGAAGGCGCACCTCGCACGCGCGACGCTCGAGGCGATCTGCTACCAGACGCGCGCCGTGCTCGACGCGATGATTGCGGACTCCGGCGTGCGGCTCGAGCTTTTGAAAGTGGACGGCGGCGCGACCGCGAACGACACGCTGATGCAGCTGCAGGCCGACATCCTCGGCGTGCCAGTCGTCCGCCCCGTCGTCGCGGAGACGACGGCGCTCGGCGCCGCGTATGCGGCCGGACTCGCGGTGGGATTCTGGTCCGATCTCGAGGACCTGCGCGCGAACTGGCGAATGGACCGCCGATGGGAGCCAGCGTGGCCAGCCGATCGGCGCGATGAGGGCTACGCGGGATGGCAGAAGGCGCTCGAGCGGACGCTCGACTGGGTCTAGTGTACGGCCAACCGACGACAGGGCGGCCGTTCTCGGACCCCGGCGGCTCCGCGACTATCCGGCATAAACGCCGCGACCACACCTGCCGATAGTAGCCACAGTGATCTATTTCTTCCGACGCGGTCCCAGCGCGTTGTCCTGCGAGACGCGACTCAATCCGGACGGAGCCGACTACGAGATGGTCATCACGGAAGACGATCACGTGCGCACGGAACGCTTCGAGACGGTTGCGGCGATGTTGAGTCGGGAGCACGAATTGCTCGCCGCGTGGCGCGCGGTCGGGTGGCGTGAGGTTGGACCGAGCGGGCGTCTTCCCATCAGTTAGCCAGATCCCAACGGCAACGATCCCATCTTCCACGAGACGACACGAGGACCGGCGTGCCTACCCCATCCTGACACGGTCAGGCTCGCTGAGGGCGATGCAGGCTCGTCGTTGCAACGCGCCGGCATGACCCGAACGGGCGCGTCGAGGCGGTGATTACACAACTGTGTGTCGGCCACACTTTTGTGCCCCGATCCCCATGCAGGTTCTTGAGCGTCACGCTCGCGCAGGGATTCGTGCGGGTTCGCGCGGTCGCTCGGCGGTGGTCGTGATCTTGCTCTGGTCCCCGATTCGACGGTGCCAGCCCACCCCATTCTCAGCGATGACACTGTGATTACTGGTACGGATTGGGCCACCTCTATGGCTACGCACGCGGCGACGGCCACTGAACCTGGCGCGCCGCCCGCTTCAGACAATTACATCGTCGGGTCACCGCGACATCACCATCTCACCGCCCGTCGGATTCAGCGGCATCTTGTTGTCCTCGCGGCGATTCTGTGGGCGACCGCAATCGCCGCCGCGGTCATCCCCCACTGGCCGCTTGCCACCGATCGCACGCAAAGCGCCGATTTTCTCCATTTCTACACGCTGGCTCGAGTAGGCCTCGAACATCGCGGACAAGGCTTCGCCGATATCGACGTGCAGCGTGATATACAGCTGCACTCAAAGCCAGACTCCAAGGATGATTGGTTCCCGCCAGTCTATGGTCCACAGGTGGCGCTCGCACTCGCTCCGCTTGCGATGTTCCCGTATCGACTTGCGCTTGGCGTCTGGATCGCGGTGACGCTTGCTCTGTATTTCGCGCTTCTGTGGAAAGTGATCCAAGCCTCACCGGAGCTCGCGCGCTACAGGACCACAGCAATGATCGCCGCGCTCGCATTCCCGCCATTCTGGGAATTGATTGTGCACGGTCAAATATCCATCGTCGCGGTCGCGATTGCTGTGGCGACGTGGGCCGCACTTCGTCACGGGCACAGCGTGCTTGCTGGTGCCGCATTAGGACTCCTGGCGTTCAAGCCCTCGCTTGCGGTGCCTGTCCTGTTGATTGTCGCGGCCGCGCGATGCTGGCAGATGGTCGGGGCCGCGCTCGTCACGGCAGCGGCACAAATCCTCCTCGCTGCGGCGGTCGTAGGACGCGGCGCCCTCGCAGACTATGCACGGATGTTGGCGCAATCCCGGCAGTTCATGGTCCTGCTGGCCGGCAAGCCGTACCAGATGCACTCGTGGCGAGCGTTCTGGCTTTTATTGTCTGGCGAAGGCAGACTCTCGACGTCGCTCTACTTAGCGTCTAGTGTCGTCACCGGCGCGGTTGCGGTGGTTATTTGGCGGCGGACCAACAGCGCTTCGATCCGAATGTCGGCTCTGATGCTCGGAGCCGTTCTTTGCGCCCCTCATTTGTACGTCTACGACTTGGTTGTTCTGGCTCCCGTTTGGGTGTGGCTGACGGAGTGGTATCTGTCTCGACGCGACCTTCGACCATTTGTCGGTTGGCTTCTTTACGCCGGCTACCTGGCACCCTTACTCGGTCCGGCCCTTACCAGACTTACCCACATTCAAGTATCCACGCTGCTGTTTGCGGCGCTCCTGCTTTGCGTATGGCGATACGACGCTGGTGGACATCGAGTACCGCCGGTGATCGTCGGGCTCGGATACGCAGGCGTGCTGCCGACACAGGAACACCAGCAGTCAGCGCCAGCCGCGGCATTCTGACGGCGACGCGGAAGCCGTCGCTCTGACAGCGCTCGTGGCCACTCCGAGAGCAGTCTTACGTCCACCCGTCATGATGCCGAGACCTAATTCCCGTACGCGGAACGTCCGAAAAAGAATAATCGGAGTTTTCTTATGCAGATGTCTTACGACCAGTGGATGCAACGAACGAATCTCGGGATGCTCTCGGTGCGGAGTTCGGCGCTCAAAGGCGTCGATACCGCGATGAAGAACTACGACCTCTTTCCGAGCGGGCGCAATCTCCAGGCGCTGCGGCGCTCGTTCATGACCTGGAAGGGCGAAAAAGGCGACTGGCAAAAAAGCGATCGCAACAAACAGGGCGCCGCCACCGATCTGGACGCCATGCTGCGCGGCCCCGAACGCGACCTGAGCCCGATGGACTACGTGCTCCAGGAGCAGCGCCGGCGCGTCAACATGCTCTTTCGCGGCCGGCAGCTGGTCACGCGCAAATCAAAGATGATCCTCCCCGGCGTGAGCGCCGTCGGCAGCCTCGAGAACATCCGCCGTGGAGCGGTCGCGCTGGGCGCGTCGAATCCCGCCTTCATGGACACCGTCCTGTCGCTCTTTCGCAGTTTCTTCGGCGCCGGCGCCGCGAACGTCAGCATCGAAGTGGAAGTCGCCGACTATCTCGGACGAGAGGTGCTCGGCAATCTGGTCCGAGACATGGCGCCGTACGCCGGCGTCCTCACCTCGGGCGCGAACGCCATCTATCAGTTCGGCAAGCTGGCCCAGGCGGCGAGCCGTCGATCCGATGTGCGCGACTGCCGGCAGGCGGTGCGCGAAGGGGATCCCAGCAAAGCCGTCGCCGCCATCGAGCGCACGCTGTCGCGAGACATCACCCGCCGCGCCACGCAAGGGACGATGGCGTCGTTCGAATCGATCGCGCGAGGGGTCTCGGCGGCCGCCGGCGGTCCGCTCGCCGAAACGATCGCCGCTGGCGTGATGGGCATCGCGAAGCTCACCTTTCAGGTCTACGTGATCGGCCGCGACTTTCAGGAGAAGGCGTACGCCAACGGCATCATGTCGAGCGCCGAACCGGTGACTTATACGGTCTTCGACCAGTACCCGCTCCTCGGCTGCTACTTCGTCGTCTGCGTCGATACGTCCGACGTGGTCAATTTCATGCTCGAGGACATGGGTACGGCGAACTGGATGACCGACGTCGAAAAGCTGACGAAACAGCTTCAGCCGACCATCCACATCTCCCGCAAGCTGATCGCCGATGCCCGCTTCGAAATTCCGCACATGCCGAAGCTGCAAAAGGCCGCGACAACCGCCAAGAACGGCACGCGCGACTTCTCGGGCCAGGGGTCAAATTAGCGCCTGTCCCCGCGGACCAACGCGCGAGCCGCACGACCCTCGGTCGCCTTGAGAGTGGAATAGAGAACATCAATCGACGCCACTGCACCTTCGAGTCCGTCTCGATGTCGTCAATTGCGACTATTGTGCTGTTGTGCTGTCCGTTTTGACGCCAGCCCGTACGTCGATGTCCATAAATACAACTCAGCTGTATTTTAGCTAACGATCGGATCGACCGAAATAATCGGAAATCTCGCGTCGTGAATCGCACTGTGTAACTACTACGAACGGTCGAGTTGTTTTTCGCGACAGATCGGCTGGACCTTACATCGTTGCTCATCGTTTCGCGCGAATTCAGCAGTTTTGGATGTTGGCGGCGATGTTGCTATCGAGCCTGGCGCAAGGCTCCCTCGGTAATTCCGCACAACTTAACTGAGTCGCTTGGAGAGATTTCATGCGTACAGATCTGTCTGCCCGCCTAGCGATGCTCTGTGTCGCGATGCTGGGAGCCGCCAGCGCGGTTGCATCCGCCCAGACCACGATGACCATCAATCAGCCGGAAGCGCAGGTGGTCTACACGACGTTGCGCGGCGGACCTTACGTGAACACGAATCAGGGCAACGATCTCGAGACGAAAACGTCCCCCGATATGAGCGTGACTCGTCGTGGTCTGCTGAAGTTCGATACGACGACCATCCCGGTCGGGACGGCGATTGCCTCCGCGAAGATGACGATTACCGTGCAGAGCGGCGGCGCTGTAACGTCGCGTCACATCGCTGCCTACCAGGGTGTCGATTCATGGGATCAGACGCAGGCCACCTGGAACAGCCGCCGCACCGGCCAGCCGTGGACGACGACGGGCGGCGATCTCGGGACCAAGCTCGATACCCAAGTGGTCAGCAACGCCGGCGGGACAAAGGTGACCTTCGATATCACGCCGCTCGTCTCGCAAGTGGTGTCGGGTACGCTCGGCTCGTCGCGATACACGCGGATTGAGCTCATCGACGTCGACGCGGCGGACGGCGAATCACGCCGCATCTACGACACGCCCGATGACAGCAATCCCGCGAATCGGCCAACCCTCGTCCTGACGTTCGGCTCCGCGAGCAGCACGACCACGACCACGACGTCGACGACCTCCACCACGAGCGGCACGTCGTTGCGTGTGCTCGAATGGAACATCCAACACGGCGGCCTTGGGACCGACGGCGTTTACAATCCGACCAGGATCGTTAACTGGGTCACAAAACTGAATCCGGACATCGTCGAACTGGTGGAACTGGAATCCTGGGACAGCTACTACAGTGGTGACCAGCTGGCGATGTACCAGAGCATGCTCGAGGCGAGCACCGGCGTGACGTGGTACACGCTCGACGTCCAGAAGTACGGTCAATGGACCGCGGGCGGCAACCGCCTGGCGATCCTGTCGAAGATTCCGTTCAGCAGCAGCTATCGGTACGAGTTCAGCCTGGGCGATCCCCGGGCGGCGGGCGGCGTCACGATTACGGTCAACGGCCGCACGATCAACTTCATGGCGACACACCTTGATTGGGTGTACGCGTCGAACCGGGCCATTCAGGCGCCCGAACTCGTCAGCTACGCGAACGGATTCGCGCAGGATCGAATCATCGTCGGCGATTTCAATGCGGATACGGGCACACCCGAGATCAGCACGATGACCAATGCGTACTATGACGCGTGGGCAGTCGCCAAGGCGGCCGGCACGGCCTCGTCTGCGCCAGACAACCCGAACGGCTATACGCGGCACACCCGGATCGACTACGTGTTCTACTCGCATAACGAGCAGCACCTGAAGCTTCAGAGTGTGACGGTTGTCGACACCCGCGACGCCCAAGGCGTCATGCCGTCGGACCATCGCCCGCTGCTCGCCGTCTTCACCGTTAACTAGTTTTTTCGTTTCTGATCCGAGGGGCGTCGCCCCTCGGACTCCCCTCGCGGCCTCGCTCACCGGCTTCGCTCGGCTCGCTCCGATCGCGTGGCTCGTTCGCCAGGCTCACCCAGGTTTCAGTGTGGGTTCGCTGAGCGCGATCCGTTCGCGGCGCGACTTCCCCTCCGCTCAGACGAAGCGGAGGTGCCGGATCGCGGAAGTCACGACGTAGGCGCGAAGATTGTTGCCGCCCGCGGCTGCGGGGGTCACGAAAAATCCCTGATCTTTTGGTTTGTAGCTCAACGTCGATCCGGTCATCACCTCGCCGTCGCGGAACGTCACCTGCACTTTGCGGCCGCGATATGCCTGGTCGAAGGTGTGGCCGTCGACGCGATTCGGATCGCCCTGAAAGTCCTTCACGAAGAACAGCGCTTTCAGTCGGGCGATGGGAACCAGCATCCGTTCCGCGGCGGGGCAGTCGATGCGCGGCGAAAACTGCAGGTATGCGCGCTCCGGAAAGAAATCGTTCGAGTACCCGCGCAGGACCTGTCCGTCTATGTGGCGCAACACAACGCGGTTCCATCCAAGCGGCAGATCCGAGCACGCGTCGGTCTCTGCGGCAAGGGGCGGAGCCGCCGGTTGTTCCGGTTCAGGAGCCATCAATGCTGCCGGCGCATCGGTCGACACATCCGTGTTCCAGTTGTCGAGCAGGCCGACGAGATACGCGCTCAATTTCAAAAGCCGCAACTGAGACGGGTCAGGGCCGCATCCTGGCGGAAATTCGGCGGTGATTGACATCGGCGCGGGATTCGAGTCGATGGAGACGTCGACGATGACGCGTTCGCAACCGTGCACGAGCCCGCCGGGAGTGTGGCTCGGGCGAAATTCGAGCAGCGGCAGCTCGTCGGCGAGGTGGTCGAACAGCGTGCGGCGCAGCGCGTCGCTCGGCTCGCGCCTCTGGAGCGCCGGGATCATCGCCGTGAGCAGCACGCCGAGCTGGCGGTCGATCGGATCGCGCCGGCCTTCGGCGGCGGAGCGAAGGCGCGCGAGCGCATCGAGCAGCGACGAGGCGTCGGACGTACGGCTCGCCGCGGCGGCTCCGGCCGGACGCTTGAGGTAACTCTCGACAATCGCCTTGAGCCGAAACTCGAGCGCCAGGGAGTCGGGGCCGTCGGATCGGGCGGCCGACGGTGGAAGGAGCAGCACCGGATGCGACAGCGGACGCTTGAATGCGCACGCCGCGCGATAGGTAATTCCACCGCCGCCGAGACCGGCGACCGTCGCCCGCAAGACGCGCGACACGGCCTGCGCGACCTCGCGCGTGCGCGAATTGACAATTTCCAGCACGACGTCGGCGTCGGGGCGAATCAGTCGCGGAGTTTCAAACTGCACCCCGCCCGCGGAAAGATCGAGGAGCGTGACCAACTCGCCGGACTTGTGCCGGGCGATGATCCGATGCTCAAGGTCGCTCGGGGTGAACCGCGGCTCGGTGCGCCGATCGGCGCCTGGCGGGAGCTCCGCCGAGGGCATCTCCAGGGCACTGGGATCGGCGAGCGTGCCCAACGTGGCGCGGCCGTTCGACATGACGTTTAGGGTTGCGCCGGGACAGTAGCAAATGCACGGCCACCCAGGACAACGCGGAAACGGCGCAATTTGGTGCTGAAGGACGGCAGGGCGTCCCTCCGGGCTGCCCCGATCTGAGACATCGGGTGTTCAGCCGGTGATCGGAACCGGACACGTTCGCGGATCGAGTCTGCACGTGCCGGAGGGTGAGGTGAAAACCACATGCCGACGGTGCGGCCTTCTGCGCTCGCGGACGAACGCTGAATCAGGATCGTCGAGGGAACGAGCCCCCGCCGTCGGGCGTGTTGCAGTCTCGCATGGACGGCAGTCTACCTTAGGGACAGCACCGCGGCGGTTCGGTTCCGTCGCCGTCCCCAGTACAATCACCCCGTGCCTGTCTCTGTCGCCGTGCTTCTCGCAGCGGGCTGGTGCGCGTGGTGGATCCCGTTCTTTCTCGTCAAGCGAGGGCCCTCGGCGCAGACGATCGATCGACGGGCGCGCTGGGGCATCGTGCTCGAAGCGGTCGGCTTCGCGTTCGTCTGGGCACGACCGCTCTGGGTAGCGGGCCATCCCGCGTGGCGCGTCGTCGGGGGCGCGATGGCGTTCGCGCTCGGCGCGCTGCTGTCGTGGACGAGCGCGCGCACGCTCGGGCGTCAGTGGCGGTTCGACGCGGGCCTCAATGCGGATCATCGACTGGTGCGGTCGGGCGCGTATCGCTTCGTGCGCCATCCGATCTACACGTCCATGCTCTGCATGCTCGTGGGAACGGGACTGCTCCTGACCCGCCTCGCGCTGCTGCCGGTAGGGATCGCCTTCTTCCTCGCTGGAACCGAGATCCGGGTGCGAATCGAAGATCGCCTGCTCGCGTCGCGCTTCGGCGCCGACTTCGAGGCGTATCGGCGCGGCGTGCCCGCGTACCTGCCCTTCCTCAGGCGTCCACGGTGAGAACGCGCATCCTAAAACGCTGGTGATGGCGCGACACTGAGCCGTCGAGGCGCGTTACTTCGACGCCAGGTCGTCGCGCATCCGGACGGCGTCGTCGCGGTCCGCGAAGGACGGCGACGAGAGCGCGCGGTCCAGTTCGCGGCGCGCGGCGTCGGGCTGATGTGCTTTCGCGTAGGCGGCGCCCAGATGGTACCGATAGGTCGCGTTGTTCGGATCGGCACCGGCGGCGGCCGACAGCAGCCGGATCGCGTCGAGCGGGCGATCGCGGGTGTAGTACACCCAGCCGAGCGTATCGTCGACCTGCGCCGCGTGCGGCAGCTCCTCGGCCGCGACGCGCGCGTAGTACAGACTGTCGTCCAGGCGCCCCTCGCCCAGGTAGATCCACGCGAGATTATTGGCGGCAATCGCTGCGCGCGGATTCAGGCTCAGAATCTGTTCGTACTTTTGCTGCGCGGTCTTGGTCTGTCCCTGCGCCTGCAGCAGCATCGCCAATACCGTGTTTGCCGAGACGGAATTCGGCGTGATGGCGGCCAGACGCTCGAACTTCTGCCGCGCCGCATCGACGTTGCCTTGCGTCAGATAGATCCGTCCGAGCAGCTGATAGGCGTCGGCGTTTGACGGATCGATCTGGATGAGATGCACGAGCGCCTGCTCGGCGTTGTCATAATCCTGCGCTGCGGCGTACGTGCGGCCGGCAAGGAGCAGGACCGGCACGCTGTCCGGGGCGCGGTGAAGGCGATCGTCGACCTGGGCGACCGCGGCAGCCGGCTGGCCGGCAGCGAGATCGGAGAGCGCCAGACCCGTGACCGCATCGATCGACGACGGATCGATCGCCAGCGCCTTCGCGAATGCGGCGTGCGCGGCCTGCGGCTGGTCGCGCAGCTGCATCTGACCGCGCAGCATCCAGGCATCGATGTCGCCGGCGTTGCGCGCAATCTCGCCGGCGAGCGTCTGATCGCCGGCGCGCTGGTCACCGTGCGCATATTGGAACCGCGCGAGCCGAAGCGCAGCGGCAGCGCGCAAGGCGGGGATCGCCGCGACTCTGGCCAGCTCGCGCGTCGCATCCTCGTCGCGGCTGACCGCCGCGTAATAGTCGGCCAGCGCGAACGGATCGCCTCCTTGCGCCGACGCGACAACGGTCCAGTACGGCTCGGCCACCGAGGCGCGCCCTGTCCGCATCAGGAGGGTGGCGAGGGCCCGATTGGCGGCCGGATCTTCCGGCCCGATCGCCACGGCCTGGTCCAAGACGGGTTCGGCTTCTTCGAAGCGTCCAACCGCAAGGCACGCCTGTCCAGCCGCGACTTGCGCTGCCAGGTCGTGCGGCGCGCGCTTCGCGGCCCACAGACGTTCGCTCGCGAAGGTCTGGAGGTCACCGAGCCTGGACGCGGCATCCGCCAGCCCGGCGTGCGCCTCCAGCGAATCGGGCGTCTGCTTCAGCGCATTCCTGTACTCGATCGCTGCGGCGCTCCACTCGCCCTTGTTCCCATACTGATCGCCCGCCTTGACGAATCTGCGGCTGCTGCTCGCCGCGCTGAAGCAGCCCGCGGCCATGGCGGCGGTCACGATCACCGGCAGGAGCAACATGCATCGTTTCATGACGACTACCTCGGCAGCTGGCGATTGAGCTGCGGCGCGAGCACGTGAATGAAATCGGTCGCCGTGCGCTCGGCGCGCGCCTCGTTCAGGAACGGCCCCACGACGACCCGCACGAGCGTGCCGTCGGTTCGATGCAGGGTCAGGCCGTCGAAAATCAGGTACGCCTTGTTCCAGTACTCGCTGGCGACCGTCCGGCCATGGCTCTGAAACCAATAGAGCACCAGCTCCCTGTCGAGGCCCCGCTGAATGACGTAGCGGTTGGCGTGAATCGGCCTACTCGGGTCGCCCGTCAGCTGTACGCGCGAATATGAGAGCGGCTCCCACCCCGCGGCTGGAAGACAATTGAGCGGCGAATGGATCGTGCCTCCGCGTTTCTGCGAGGCGTAATAGCCCACGTAAAGATCGGCCGCATCCGGGCCGCGGCGATACAGGCGCGTTACGTAATCGTCCACTCCAAGTACTGAAAGCGTCTGCGGATCGAAGTCCGGCAGGGGCGCGCCGGTCCAGGGTCCGAGCGTCATCGGAAGCGACGACAGTGGCCGCGACGGCACGATCGGATCGCTCGCGGACAAGGCGCCGAGCGCCACACGGGCGGCGAAGAAAAGGACGGCGATGAGGAGCAACCGCCGAGTCATGTCGCGACCGCTTCGCTGATGCGAGTGTCGTGCCGGCTGATCCGGCGGGCGAGCGCCATCACGACGGCGAACGCGACAACGAACAGGCACAGTCCGCCGACCTCGTGCCATGGACCCGTCGCCGTCGAGGCGCCGAGCCAGTAGGCGGCCAGCGCGGTCGCCGTGACGCGCGCCCCGTTGACGACAACGGCGATCGGCACGGCGGAGGCCACAATCGCGAGCCGCGCGCCGGTCCGGCGCTCGAGCGATCGGGCGGCAATCAGGGTCAGCGTCAGCAGCGCAAAGACCGACCGGATGCCGCTGCAGGCTTCCGCGACCTGCAACACCCCGTTCGGCAGCACCAGCACGTTGCCTTCGCGAAGAATGGGAACGTGGAGAATCATCAGCGCCGACTCGGCTGTCTTCGACGCCAGCAACTGCAATGGCAGCGTGATCCGGGTGACGATGATTGCCGGCAGCGGGATCGTCAACGTCAGCAGCGCCAACGGAAACGCCAGCAGACGCAGATGCCGCCAGCCGGCCAGGCAGACGACAAGACCCGCGACGACGACGATCAACGACAGCCGCGTCAGGAAGAGTTCGATGCCAAGCGTGCCGAGCGCCAGCAGACCGATCCCTGCCAACAGCAGCGGCCAGCCCGCCGCGCGGCCGGCCAGCGGGAGCTCAAGCAGTGGCTTGCGCCGCTGCCAGATCAAATAGAGAACGAATGGCGCGACGAGGAGTCCGTGCGCGTAATCCGGATCGCTGATCCAGTCCCGTACAAGACGAGCGACCACCGGGGCGTACAGCACGCCGCCGGTGGCCGCCACGGCCAGCGCGGCCAGGAGTGGCGCTCGTGGCACTGGTCGGGAGCGAGACTCGCTCGACATCTCTCCGAACGAATCAATCAGCCGCGGAGCGGTCCGAAGCTGTGCCGCTTCATCACCACCGCAGCTCCCAGCCCGGCGGCCAGCAGGAACAGCGGGCTTGGCTCCGGCGTCACCGGCACCGGCGGGTCGCCGCCAGCAGACGTCGTCGCCGCCGGCCCGGGGTTACCGTTGCCGACGCCCATGTTGCCAGCGAGTGCGTTCCATCCCGGAAAGACGAATGCGGCGATCCATGGATGGATGGGTCCCGAGGCGTTGGTGCCGATGTTGATTCCGAGCACCGGGAAGAACGCGATGAAGGGGTCGTACGCCGCGGATGCGCCCGGCACCTGGAACGAGATCTGACCAACGCTTGGACCGGTTGCGCCCGGATGAGTCGCGGGAGCGGAATTCCCACTTATCGACGAAGACGCAAGCGCGTTGGCAGCCGCGGAATGAGAGAAGCCGCCGCCGGCGCCCTCATTAGCCGACAGATCGCCAAACGCACTCGCTCCACCGCCTTTCGCGACTGTGATGGTGTCGTTGGGCAACGCAAGCGCGTCCCCGCCGAAGATGAGGACATAATCGGCCAGGAAGAATTTGGTTGCTTCGTCGCTTGGACCGCTAATCTTGATGACGTTGTTGAACCAGAGGTCGCCGACGCCCGGCTTGGACTGTTGCGCATTGGGGATGACGGTAAAGGCATCCGCATGAGCTGTGCCGGCCGACATCAGCAGGGCTGCGGCCACCAAACCGAAGCATCCGAGCTTCTTCATACCCACTCTCCTTCCGACCGCAACCGCTGCGGCCCAGTTCAAAGATCGTCCGCAATGCGATCCCGGTACCACCGCTGAGAGTTCCTGGTTCCCCCCGGTCGCAGGTGCCCGAGGGACAGACGCGCGCAGCGCCCGGGCGGCGAATTGTCCAGATCTTCGAGGGATTTATGACCGTAAGGCCGAGCTTCGCCGACGTCGATCGGCGAGGCGTGAACGGCGTGGCGGCAGGCGGCGCTGAGCGCGGAGAGTGGTCCACTCTTCCCAGATCTGCCCTCCGTCGTCCCGAATTTCTTCCACTTTTCTAGGCGTCGGTCGTTCGCAGGCATCCATCTGCCTACGCTCGGAAGAATGGGTTCTAACCGCGGCACCCGTTTTGAACTGCCGAGGCCCATGAAGAAGGTTCCGTCCACTCCCGTTATTGAAAACGTCCGCGCGATTGGCGAGCTCGAACGCCAAGCCATCCATCAGCGCACCGGAATGCAGCGTGTCACCGATAAGATCACCGCCTTCACCGGCAGCAGCGGGTTTATCGGCGGCCACGTCATCTGGTTCTTCGTCTGGGTCATGGTGAACCGCAGTCCGCATAGCTTCGATCCGTATCCATACAACCTCCTCAACGTCATCGTCTCGCTCGAAGCCATTTTCCTGACGAGCTTTGTCCTGATCACGCAGAACCGCATGACCAGACACGCGGACCACCGCGCGCACCTGGATCTGCAGGTGAACCTGCTCGCCGAAGAAGAGTTGACCGCGATTCTGCAGATGCTGTACGCGCTCTGCCAGAAGGCCGGCACCTGCGCGCGCGTGAACGACAGCCGCGTGCAGCAGCTCCTTCAGAAAACCGACGTCATCCAGCTCGCGCTCACGCTCGAAAAGGAGCTCAAGCCGGACCACTAGGGACCGTAATACGGTGTGCCTTTCCGGAAGCCGATGCCCCGGAACGGAACACGGCGCAGCCCACCCAGCCGTGGCGCAGTGTTCGTTCAGGCAGCATTAACCAGCTATTAATCAGCACGTTAGCCTGACGCGCCGCCAGGCCGCCCGCGTGGTCCATCCCTTGCTGAGTCACCGGCGAGCCTGTGTGGACGCTATGGTGACCATCATCCCGCATCAGCCGGAACTCGCCGCTTCGCCGATCGCCGATGTCCATCGGCATCTGGAGTTGCTCCGCGACACCGGCGCGTGGCGCCGCGGCCTGCCGGCGCTGCGCGCGCACGGCGTGACCGTGCGCGAGCTTCAGCTCACCGACGCGGCTGCGCTTCTGGACGTGCTCTCCACAGACGACGTGTCACGATTCATCTCGACGCCGCCGAACGATGTGCCAGGGCTCAAGCGCTTCATCGCGTGGTCGATCGCCGAGCGGATGGCGGGACAATCGGTGGTATTCGGAATCGTGCCGGGCGGCTGCGCTACCGCGGTCGGACTGATCCAACTGCGTGCGCTCGAGCCTGGATTTGCGACGGCGGAGTGGGGATTCGCGATCGGATCGGCGTTCTGGGGAACCGGACTCTTCGAGGCCAGCGCTCGCCGCGTCGTCGACTTCGCGATCGAGCAGGTCGGCATTCACCGGCTCGAAGCGCGCGCGGCCGTGGGCAATGCGCGCGGGAACGGCGTGCTTCGCAAGCTCGGCGCCGTGCACGAAGGCATCCTGCGCAAGTCATTTCACTCGCACGGCACGATGTGCGATCAGGCCCTCTGGTCGATCGTTGATGACGAGTGGCGCCAGAAGGCGGAGCGCCTCGCGATCCCGATCATCCGGCTCCATTAATGGCCGTTCTCGCCGCTCTTGCCGCCGCGTCGGTGCTTGTGGCGGCACTCGCGTGGTTTGCGTGGGACCTTCTCAGGCGGAATGGCCGCCTGCGGCTTCGCGTTGCATATCTCGAAGAGGAAATTCAGCAGCGTCGGCCAATCGGCGACGAGCCGGTACGCGTGCGTCCGTTCCGCGATCGATCGCTCGCGCAGAGCCGCGACGCGCGCGAAGGGCTCGCGCCCGGGACGCCCGCGCCTCCATTCGCGCTGCCGACGGTGGACGGCGAGATCATCACGCTCAACGAGTACGCCGGCCGCCGCGTGCTGCTGGTCTTCTCCGAACCCGGCCGCGGCGCCTGCGGCGAACTCGCGCCGCGGCTCGAGCGGCTCTCACGACAGGCCTCCGGCATTCAGGTGTTGATGGTCTCGCGCGGCGATCGCGACAGCAATCGCCGGAACATCGCCGAGCACCGGCTCACGTTTCCCGTCGTGCTGCAGGCGCACTGGGAGATTTCAAACGCATACGGCACGTTCGCCACGCCCATGGCGTACGCGATCGACGAGCGGGGACGAATCGCGACGGGCGTCGCGGCCGGTCTCGATCAGATCGTGGCGCTCGTCGCGGCCATGACGGCCTTCCCGCCGCGTGCCGCCGCCGACGCGCGCGGCTATGCGGTCCAGCCGCACGGGACGCGTCGCGGTGCGCCGAAGGCCACACCGGCGAGGTAACTCGCCGGCAATTGCACCAACGCACCGCGCCCTGAGCCAATCGACGAGTGGCGGGTCGCGGGCGGAGCATTTCGCTCCGAAATCCCGCTTCGCGCGCCGGCAAAACGCTCCGCCGGCGACCTGTCGGCGGAAGCGCGGGGCCCCGCAACTGGTGGTCCGTCCTCGCGGAACACACGCGTGGTACACCCCGCGCGGATTTCTGGCGCCTTCAGAGCGTTTTGCCGACTGACGTGGGTCCGGCGCGCTCAGAGGGATTTCTGCGCGAAACGCTTCGCCCACGACGCGCTGACGCCCACATGTCTCGCAATCCTGCAGATGCCTGAACGCGCGGACACCCGACCCGGCCCCGGAGCATCCCATCCGACAGTTTCCGTCGAAAATCCGGCGCCGCGGCGGCGACGGACGCGAAGCGATCCGCTATGCTACCGGGATGCCGATTTCGATGGCTTCACGAACGCGCCGCGCCCTGCCCGCCGCCGCGCTGATGCTGGCGGCCTCCACCGCGTTCGTTCTCGCGCAGTCGCCGACACCATCCACGCAGGCCAAGCCCGCGGAGAAAGCCTCCGAGAAGCCCGGTGAAAAGGCGCCCGACACGCTGCCGCCGCTGCCGGCGGACGCGCACGTCGAGCAGACGATGCAACTAAACGGCAAGGCGCTGAAGTACACCGCGACGGTCGGGACCATTCCGCTCTTCGGCACGGACGGAAAGAAGAGCGCCGACGTCGTCTTCACGTCCTACGTGGTCGAGGGGCGCGACCGGCCGGTCACCTTCGCGTTCAACGGCGGCCCCGGGGCCTCGTCGGTCTTCCTGAATTTCGGCGCCATTGGTCCGAAGCACGTGGAATTTGGCGTCGAGGGCGACAGTCCGTCGCAGCCGGTTGAACTGACCGACAACCCAGGCACATGGCTCGATTTCACCGATCTCGTGTTCATCGATCCGGTAGGCACCGGCTTCAGCCGCTCGTACGTGAACGCCGCCGACACAAAGAAGGCGTTCTACAGCACCGAGAACGACATCCAGTACCTGTCACAGGTGATCTACGACTGGCTCGTCAAGAACGAGCGGATGGCGTCGCGCAAGTACATCACCGGCGAAAGCTACGGCGGCTATCGCGTGCCGCGGATCACGCACTACCTGCAGTCGCAGCAGGGGGTCGCGATGAACGGCATCGTCGCGGTCTCGCCGTATCTGAATCCGTCGATCGACGAAAACCAGGATCTGTCGCCGATGGCGTGGATCATCGATCTACCATCGATGGCCGCGGCGCATCTCGAGCGCACGCACGCGCTGACGCCGGCCGCGATGCAGACCGTGATCGACTACGCGCGCGGCGAGTACGCCGAGGATCTGCTGAAGGGCCGCTCCGATCCGCAAGCGACCGCGCGCGTCGTCAGGCGCGTGACCGAGCTGACGGGGCTCGATCCCACGTTCGTGCGCGAGTCCGGCGGGCGCATCGAAATTGGCGCGTTCCTGCGCGAAATCGCGCGCGAGCAGGGCAAGATCGGCAGCGTCTACGACTCGAACGTGCAGGCCTACGATCCGTTCCCCTTCGCGCCGACGCAGCGGTCGAACGATCCGATTCTCGAGGCGACCGTCGCGCCCACGACGATGGCCATGGTCGACTTCGTCACGCGCGTCGTCGGGTGGAAAGTCGCCGACGCGAAGTACCACACGCTCAACTATGACGTGAACGGCCAGTGGGACATCGACAGCCAGGCGCTTCGCGCGGGGGCCGTGCCCGACTTGCGCGAGGCGGTCGCGGCGGATCCGAAGCTGCGTGTGATCATCGCCCACGGCTGGAACGATCTGTCGTGCCCGTTCATGGGCTCGGTCCTGACCGTAGACCAGATGCCGGAGATGGGCGATCCGTCGCGCGTGCAGGTGCACGAGTATCCTGGCGGCCATATGTTCTACAGCCGGCCGGACAGCCGCATCGCGTTCAAGAAGGACGTCGAAGAGATGTTCGCGAAGCACTGATGGCCTGGCCCGCGCTTCCGCTGGACGATTGGCGCGACACGCGCGACACGCTGCAGATGTGGATGCAGGTCGCGGGCAAGATTTGCCTCGCGCTCACGCCGCGCATCAATCACTTCTGGAACATCGCCTTCCATCTGACGGCGCGCGGATTGACGACGCCCGCGATGCCCGCCGGCGGCCGGACGTTCACGATCGCGTTCGACTTCATCGCCCATCAACTCGTCATCGAAACCTCCAGCGGCGAGCGCGAGACGATCGCGCTCGCGCCGCAGACCGTCGCCGACTTCTACGGACGCGTCATGCGAGCGCTCGAGCGTCTCGGCATCCGCGTGCATATTTGGACGATGCCGGTCGAGGTCGAGCATCCGATCCGCTTCGAGCAGGACGCGATGCATCGATCGTACGACGCCGCGGCGGCGCGGCGGTGTTGGGACGTCCTCGAGACGATCGCGCCCATTCTGCAGGACTTCCGGAGCGAGTTCATCGGCAAGTGCAGTCCAGTCCATTTCTTCTGGAGGAGCTTCGACCTGGCGGTCACGCGATTTTCCGGCCGGCGCGCGCCGGAGCGGCCCGGCGCGGATTCGATTACGCGCGAATCGTATTCGCACGAAGTCATCAGCCATGGCTGGTGGCCTGGAGGCGCAGGCGGCGTCAACGAACCTGCCTTCTACGCCTACGCCGCACCGGAGCCCGCCGGGTTGAAGGACGCGCGCATTGAGCCGGCAAGCGCGTTCTATAGCCCGCAACTGTCGGAGTTCATCCTGCCTTACGAACGGGTCCGCGCGGCCGCGGCGCCCGACCAGGAATTGCGCGCGTTTCTACGCAGCACGTACACCGCCGCCGCGGACCTCGCCCACTGGGATCGCGCGGCGCTCGAAAGGCGGGTCGCGGTATGACGGCACCAGCGTGCGAACACATCCAGTCCATCGAACAGCTCAAGAAGGCGCGCGCGCATCTCTGCGAGGAGTGCGTGAAGATCGGGTCGCGCTGGGTCCATCTGCGCACGTGTCAATCGTGCGGCGTCACGCTCTGCTGCGACTCATCGCCAAACCGCCACGCGAGCAAGCACGCGCGATCGGCCTCGCATCCGGTCATTGCCTCTGCCGAGCCGGGCGAGCAGTGGCTGTACTGCTATCCGGATGACGCGTTCGCGGAATATTAGGAACGCGAGGCAGTGGCCAGTCGCCGGTGGCCAGTTGCCGGTTGGCGGTTGGCGTCTGGCGGTTCGTTGCCGGTGCGGGTCGCGGGGGTGAGGGTTCGGTCGACACGCCCTCGAGCGTGCAGTTTTTCAGACGGAAAGGTCAGCGGCCGCTGTCAGGCGCCTCAGGAACGGGCTCGAGCGCGTCGTTGTCCCAGGAATAGCGAAAGCGTCCGTGGCGGGGGCACCGGTAATACAGGCCAATCTGCTCGCCGACCTGGGCGGCGCGCTCCATGTCGGCGCCGCACTCGGGGCACTTATTGAGCTGTTCCCAGCGATCCGGCGGCGCGGTCGCGTCGCTCACCGCGAGCAGGTTACCACGTTTGGGCGACCGCCCCAACAACCGTGAAGAGCATTTTCATCCGCGAATCTGGATCAGGGGCTCGTAGAGCTGCGTGCTGCGGCATTCCGGGCATTTGCCCGGTTTCGTGATTTTTTCTGAGCTGAAGGTGAATCCACAGCTGCGACAGCGCGCCGGTTCAACCCGAATGTCGCGATCGGCCGCCTTCGCCGACCGCAAGAGATGCTTCAGATGGGCCTCGACCTCATCGCGCGTGAGCTTCAGCTCGTGCGCGATCGACGACACGGTCCGGGGCTGCTTGAGAAGATCGGCAATCTGCTGTCGCGGAGTCACAACCCATCAT
>JBOGIZ010000585.1:0-4638 GCA_050747805.1 Vicinamibacterales bacterium
GGATCGCCCAGGAAGCCTTGAACAATGTTGCAAAGCACGCGCACGCCGAGCGCGTCGATGTTCTGCTCGAGCGGCACGGCGACGGCGTCGTCCTGATTATCGAAGACGATGGAGTCGGCTTCGATCCGGCGGCCGTTCGTGACGGATCGTTCGGCCTCGTCGGCATTCGTGAACGAGCGGCGCTCGTCAGGGGCACCATCGACATCGAGTCAACGCCTGGCCAGGGGACGACGATTCTTCTGCGTGTCGGGCACAGTCCAGGCGATGTGAGCGAAGATGCCTGAGCCATCTCCCTCCCCCATTCGGGTCGTCGTCGCAGACGACCACACGGTGGTCCGCGAAGGGTTGAAGCTGCTGATCGACGGCGAACGCGACATGAAAGTCGTTGCAGAGGCGGCCGATGGCACCGCCGCCGTTGAACAGGCCGTGTCGCTCAAGCCGGACGTGGTCGTCCTCGACATCTCGATGCCGGGGACGAACGGTCTTGTCGCGGCCAGAACGCTGAAGAAGCGCGTGCCGGAGATCGCAATTGTCACCTTGACGCGGCATACCGACGATGGATATCTCCAGGAACTGCTCCGCTCGGGCGTGTCCGCGTACGTCCTGAAACAAAGCGCCGCACGCGAGCTGCTCCACGCCATCCGCACGGCGGCGGCAGGGGGGCAGTACATCGATTCGACGCTGGCACGCCGGTTGACCTCGAGCTTTTCCGGCAAAGACACCGGCAAGTCGCGAAAGACCGGGGCGATCACCGATCGCGAAGCCGACGTGCTGCGGTTGATCGCGCGCGGCTACAGCAACAAAGAGATCGCCAACGAGCTCTCGTTGAGCGTCAAGACGGTCGAGGCGCACAAGGCGAACGCGATGCGAAAGCTGGATCTGAATGGACGCGTCGACATCGTCAAGTACGCGGTCTTGCAGGGTTGGTTGGACGCGACGTAACGAGCGCGGAGGAGCGCGGCCGATCGGCCGTTCAGGACAGGCGGATGCAGACGGTGTTCAGGCGGTAATACAATTCGGCGCTGAACGCGCCTTCGACCACCATCGGCCACAACGACGGCGACGCCGTGCTGATGACGCGCGTTTCTCCGCCGGCGGCCGTCAGCCAGTGCAGCAGATTCTGCTGTTCATTTGGCCGCAGGCCCTCGACGGCGCGGGCGATGACGACCGCGTCGTGCGCGGCCCGACTCGGACCGCGCGGGCCGTCAGCCGTCCACATCGTGACGCCCGCCGACGCGGCGGAGCCCGCGAGATCCGCGGCTGCGTCGGACACCTCAGGGTCGCGGCCGATCAGCAGCACGTTGGCGCCGCTCGCACGGGCGAGCCGCAGGTCGTCGGCGGCGGTCCGTGCTGGCGAGATGGTGACGGCGTTCCACATGAGATCGAGGCGCGCGGAATATACCCGCTCGCGGGCGGCAAAGAAGGTGGGCGACTGTTTCACGGTGGTGCTCCGCGACGAAAGAGTCGAGCCGACTCTAGTCGCGGCGGCGGACCGGCGCTATCGGGAAGATGGCGAGTGAGGCATAGGGAAGATCCCTAATGCGGGCCTCGATCTTCATGCTGCGGCGTTGAGACGACATCTCGTATGCTGGATGGGCAGAGTCTGGAGGATTGAGATGGCGAAGGCACCGCTCAGTTTTACGTTTTACATGGCTGCCCCGATCGAGAAGGTCTGGGACGGATTTGTGTCGAGAGAAGCGAACCGAACCATCTTCATGGGCGCGGATTTCGAGGTCGACCTCAAGCCTGGCGGGGCGATGAGTTGGTCCGGCCCCGGCAAGGATGGCAAGCCGACGCGCTATGTGACGGGGAAAGTCGTAAGGGTCGAGGCACCGACGCTGCTCGAGTACAGGTTCGGGATGGGCGAGGGGACCGTGATGTCGATGGTGAAGGTGGAGCTGACGCCCGAGAGTGAGGCCGTGAAGGTCGTGGTCACGAACGATGAGTGGGCGGATGAGGATCCCGCCTATGCGCAGAACGCGGATGGCTGGCCGAGGATTCTCTCGCGATTGAAGACGCTCTTGGAGACGGGCAAGACCTTTCGGCCGCACTGATCCACGCTCGCGCCGCTCGTCAGTGACTGCCGGCCGCTGTGAATCTCCGGCTGCCATCGAGCGTGGCTGGCGTCGCGCCTCAGAACGAAGTCGACGTCGGTCATTGTCTCTCCTCCACAGATGTGGCCTCCGGGCGGCTTCTAATCGGTTCGGAGCGCCACGATGGGATCGACGCGCGCGGCGCGCCGGGCCGGCGGGTAGCTCGCCGCGAGTGCGACCAGGAGCAGCGCGACAACCGACGCGGCATACGTCACCGCGTCCGCCGGCGGGACGCCGAATAACAGTGCCGCGAATGTCCGGGCCAGCAGATAGGCCGCCGGGAGGCCGAGTGCGAGTCCCGCAGCGACCATGCCGAGCGCTTCGCCGAAGACGATGGCCATGACGTCACGCCGCACCGCGCCGAGCGCCATACGCACCCCGATTTCCGCGGTCCGCCGGGACACCGAGTGCGCCACGATGCCGTAGAGGCCGGTGGCCGCAATGCAAAGCGCCAGCAGCGCGAACGCGGCGATCAGCACGGTTCGAAACCGCGCGGGTGCGGTCGCGGTCGCTAAGATACTCTCGAGCGGCCTGATCGATGTGACAGCGACGGTCGGGTCGATTGATGCAACGGCCCGCCGAATCGCCGGAGCGAGCTCCTCGTCGTTCGCGGCCCGCACCGTGAGAAACGCCGACAGGTATGGTGCTTGCGCAAACGGCCCGTACACCTGGTCACCCGCGGCGACGTCGATTCCCGAATACTTCACGTCCGATACGACGCCGACGACGGTCGCCTCTCGTGAGGCGGTGAGCAAATACGAGTATTTGGGGATCGCAAATGTTCGCCCGATCGGGTCGGTGCTGCCAAAGAGGTGCCGCGCGGTCGTGACGCTGACGATAATCACCAGCGGATGCTGGGCGTTGTCATCAGTGGTGAAGAATCGGCCCTGTACGAGACGCATCCCGAGCGCGTGAAAGTACCCAGGCGTGCAAAGGACCGCGCTCGCCGTGTAATTGACGTCGCCGCCATCCGGCTTGAGCGTCAGGATCAGCTGGCTGGCATTCGGTGGCAGGCTCGTGCTGACGCCTGCCGCGGATACGCCGGGAAGGTGTTCCACTCGCTCCACAATGCGCTGGAGCGTTGACGCGAGTTCGGGTGCGGTATGCGGGCGACCGAGCGCCGCATTGAGGGATGCCGTGAGGACGTGATCAGGCGAGACACCGAGATCGGTCCCGAGCAGATCGACGAGGCTGCGGCCGAGCAGCGATGCCGAGACGAGCAACACGACGGCCGCGCCGAGCTGCGCGACGCAGAGGATCTGCAGAGTACGGCGGTGGTTCCGGGTCAGGGTCCCGCTCGGCGTCCGTGGGGCGACGGCTCGGGCCGCCTGGATCGCGGGCATCACCCCGGTCGCGAGCAGCGTCACGATGCCGAGTCCGACCGCGAAGGCGAGCACGGTGCCATCGATCCGAACATCGTGGAGCTGTGGGAACGTGTCCGGATCGACGCGCGAGAGGATCGACGCCGCAGCCTGCGCGAACACCACACCGCCCGCGATGCCGCCTGCGGCGAGGAACGTGGATTCGGTCAGGCCCTGTCGCAGCAGTCGCCCACGCGAAGCCCCGAGCGCCTGTCGAATGGCAAATTCGCGGAGGCGTGTGACATTCCGGGCGACGAACAGGTTCAGCACGTTCGCGCAGGCGATCACGAGCACCACGCCGACGGCAGCCCATAGCAGCAGCAGCGCCTGTCGGCCCTCCCCGAGCTGCTGACGGCGCAGGCTCGTGACGGTGGTGTGAAGGCGTCCGAAGTTCCGCGGATCGATCGCGGCGAGCCGCTGAACCGCGTCCCTCACATCGGCGTTCGCCTGAGCGATCGTCGCGGCCGGCGTCATCCGCCCGACGATGTTCACGGCACAGCAGCGCGGATTGATCGTCCGTTCGAATGGGATCGGGTTCCAGATGTCGGTCGTCGATGACGGAACGTTCCAGTTCGGGCCGGCGATGCCGACGATCGTATACGCGAGCGAGTTGAGTGTGAGCTGCTTGCCGACGGCCATTGCCGCTCCACCAAACAACCGCTCCGCGAGACGACGGCTGACCACGATCGATGGCGTCAGCGCGTTGTCTGGCGCGATCGATCGCCCGGCGATGATCGGTCCGTCGAGAACAGCGAAGAACGTCGGCGATACCGCTGCGGAGTCGACCATCTCGGCGCCGTTGCGGGTCGATACCTCTAACGTCCCACCGGTGTAGTACGCGAGACTGTCGAAGGTGTGGAGCGTTGCCTGCCAGGATCCGACGGCATCGACCGAAAAAAACTGGCGTACGGGACGCGCGGCGCCTTCAATTTCCCGCGTGGCGTCGAAAATCGCCAACCGATCGGCGTCGCGATACGGCAGCGGCCGCACGAGCCGCGCGTTCACGACGCTGAAGATCGCCGTGTTCGCGCCGATGGCGAGCGCCAGCGTCTTGACGGCCGTCAGTGTGATCACCGGGGCCCTTGGCTTGCCGCGGACGGCGTAGGTCACGTCCTGCAGCGTCTTGTCGAGGCAGCGCAATATCCACACGTGGCGCGGGTATTGGCGCGCGAGCGTCACGTTCC
>JBOGIZ010000586.1:0-2631 GCA_050747805.1 Vicinamibacterales bacterium
GGCTATAGTGTCGGGATGAACCTGCTGGACGCGCTGCTCGATTCCTGGGACCGCAACAATCTCATCCTCGTCAACATGCTTCGCGTACTCCACGAGGAAGCGCTCGATGTTCGCCCGGTGGACGGCAGCCCGTCGGTCGCCGAACTGTTCTCGCACATCCACTACGTCAGGCTCGTGTTCGTGAGCGAGGACGCGCCAGAGTGCGCACGGCCGCTGCCCGAGCATGAATGGAGCGCGGAGCGCGATCCCGAGCGCGTCGCGCAGATGCTGAACGACAGCGCGGCCGCCGTGCGCGACGCAGTGAGGAGCAGGATCGAAGCGGGCCAGGAGATGGACGTCCACTACGATCACCCGATTCTGCTGCTGCAGCACATGATCTGGCACGAGGGGTATCACCACGGACAGATCAAGCTCGCGCTGAAGCTGGCTGGCCGGCCGGTACCGAACGCACTGGCGGGACCGGTCACCTGGCGCGTCTGGATGAACAAGACTGGGATACTGGCCTGAGGCTTCGAAGAGGGAACCGCCCGCATGGCCACCGCTGACGTTCAAGCGAAAGTCGACGTGCTCCGCTGATCTCACACGATCGATCTCGGCAACAGCGTTCAGGTGACAACCGCGTCGACGTCGTACGCGCGAATCTGCGGATCGCTTGTCAGGATCGTCAGACCCTCAATCTGCGCCTGTGCGACGAGCAGGCGGTCGAATGGATCGCGATGATGTGGCGGGAGCGCCGACACGCGCAAGGCGTGCGCGTGATCGATCGGTAGCGGCTGGACAGCCAGGACGGCGACTCGGTCGGGTACGTACGCCTCTGGGGCGTCCGGCAAGCGCAACTTGCCAAGGGCATGCTTGATCGCGATCTCCCAGGCGCTGGCGGCCGAGAAGTACACCATGTGCTCCCGCGATTCGAGCAGCATCCGCGCATCCGGGGACAATCGCCCCGGCGCCAGCGCCATCCACAGCCAGCACTGCGTATCGAGCAGGATTCTCATCCCTCGAAATCGCGCAGGATGTGGTCGGCGAGCGGCGCGTCGAAGTCGGGAGCGATATAGAAGTCTTTTTCCGCGTCGAGCCCGAGAGGACGTTTGCCAGGCTTGCCAAGCGGGACGAGCCTCGCGACGGGCTTACCCGCCCGAGCGATCAGGATTTCATCGCCGTGCTCGACGCGCTCGAGCAGCTTTGACAGGTGCGTCTTGGCCTCATGGACATTGACGGTCCGCCGCGTGCCTGATTTCATGGGAATAGCCTAGCTAAGTCAGCGGACTTAGTCAATTTAATGAACGCCCGTCACGCCGAAGATCTGACCGCTGCGTCACAGCTCAGGCCCCCTTCAACCGCGACTCGAGGAATTCGATGTCCTGTGCGTCGCCGGCGAACGATCGGGCGGCCTTCGCAATTTTTTTCAATCGAAGCAGATCCTCCGGAGACGCAACGTCGAAGACGTGGCCGAGGACCTTCATCGGTGTCGCCGCGCCGGCGACCTCGCGGGCTGGAACGGGGAAGTCGAAAAGGAGGTCCATCCGGAGACGAGTCCCAGGATTGAAAAAGTAGGCGCTGGCGGGCTCGTCGGCACGGAGCCGAATTGCCGCGACCCGAGAATTATCGATCGTGGCGGTCACATTGTCTGCATCATCCAGATGGCAGACGAGTTCAAAGCCGCGATCGTAGAAGACATCCAGGACACTCGACAGTCGATCGCCCGGGGCATCGATCAGGAAATCGAAATCCCGAGTGATACGGCGCGAGCCGAGGATGGCGAGAGCCATTCCGCCGACCAGCACGGGGTTGAGGCCCAGGCGCCGCAATTTGTCCACGATCTCGCCCGCTGATTCGACGTGGCCGGATTCGCGTTCGGCCATGGGGCTATCTGTAGAGGCCCGGAAGACGCCCATGCCCGCGGCTGAGCCGTCGGACGGGCGGCAGTCCGCCGCGCAGGGCGTCTACGGCGGCCGCATATCGGAAGTTGTCCACGAGCCGCCGCGCGGCCTCGATCGATTCCCGCCGCGCGTGGCCGCCGAGCGAGGCGATTCGCTTGCGCACTTCAGGGGAGAGGCGGCGTCCGCGGGCCAGTCCGCCACGACGTCCGAGGAGGCGTGCCATCGACGTGGTATTCATGTCCTGATTATACTTACCGCTAAGCATATTTCAAGGTCTGGGCCCCGCCGGGGACGTGGCGCGGAGCTATAGTCTTGGGCATGCCCCGACGCGCTCTTCTCGCCGCATGCCTGTTTCTGGCCATCGCGTTTCCGGCCGCGCAATCCGCCAGCCCGAATCCGCCAGATCTTCTCCGTGAACTCCAATGGCGCAGTATCGGACCGTACCGCGGCGGCCGCACGCAGGCCGCTGTCGGCGTCGCGGATCAGCCGAACGTCTTCTACATCGGCGCGGTGAACGGCGGCGTCTGGAGGACAAACGACTCCGGCCGCACCTGGCGTCCGATCTTCGATGACGAGCCGACCGGCTCGATCGGCGCGATTGCCGTCGCGCCATCCAACGACGACATCCTCTACGTAGGCAGCGGCGAAGGTCTCCAGCGGCCGGACCTGTCGGTCGGCGACGGCATCTACAAGTCCACCGACGCCGGCAAGACGTGGACGCATCTCGGTCTCCGCAACGGCCAGCAGATTC
>JBOGIZ010000587.1:0-2497 GCA_050747805.1 Vicinamibacterales bacterium
CTTGGCAGGACAGCCGTAAAAAACTGAAAGACAATCTACTTAACTGGTGGATTGCAATTGTGAAATCAGCGGCGGATTGAGCAGAAGTGTTCCGTTCCGGCCCACCGCAGCCGCACAGTCTCTCATAATCTATTGAAATTGAAAGAGTTACTGCCTTGGTTGCGGATCGTGACAGTTGTCACTTAATCGCACACCGTGTCATATCGCGCCGCGCGTCAGCATCCGCGTCGTGCGCGCCGGGTTCCGCAGATCGTGGCGGAGAGTCACCCTGCCGATCGTGCACAGGTGCCCGATCAGGATGAGCGTCAGACAGGCCAGGAGGATCGACAAGACCGAGCCGACCGGGACAAGCGCGGGGAATGCCGCGTTCAACCCGAGGCCGACGGCCGCCGCGACATTCCGCCAGCCGCGTTTGTCGGGGATGAGCAGCACCACCAACAAATGCCGCACGGCGTTCATGCGGATGGCGAAAAACAGCGCGAACGGGACGAGGCCCCATCCGATCCGTTCCTCGAGATCGAACGAGCGCCGCGTCTCGACGTACCAGAGGACGAGCGCAAACGGCAGGGCCGCCGCGATCGCCGCGGCGTGCGTCGATTGGCTGCCTTTCAGCGTTTCCTGGAAGCCGTAGATGTACAGGTAATCGCGGAGCAGGAAGTACGGCAGCACGAGTCCGGCGAACACAATTCCGGCAAAGACCCATACGGCCGTGCGCCGCCTGCGCAGCATCTCGAGGCTGTAGAACATCGGCGAGATCTTGATCGCGATCGCCACCGCCATCAGCGCATCAGCGAGCGTCGGCCGCCGCTCGGCGGCGAGCAGCGCGAGCGTCACGACGAGGAGCATGATCAGGTACGTGTCGTCCTGTACGCCGACGAAGCGGTACGCGAGATACCCGAAATTCAGATACAGCAGCGGAAACAGGTACCAGCGCGTTCGCAGAAAGTAACCGAGCGACAGCGCCAGAAATACGATCGTGACCGACAGGATCAGGAGATAGAAACCCGCGCCCGTCCGGCCGCCGAGCGCGAACAGGCCGGCTTCGATCAGCAGCACCGCGGGCGGATACGGACCCGACGCGGCTCTGGACCACGTGCGCGCTTCGAGCGGCGTCTGCGCGGTCTTCGCTTTCGAGTACATGTCTGATGGGTCGTGCAGGATGACGCGTGCCACGTACTCGTCGGAGAGGGTGTCGGTGCCGTATGTCGCCGGCTGGTGAAGATGCCGTAGCGGCGCGATTCGCGAGTAGTCCACGACCGGGCGCGGCACCCACGGCAGCGCCTGCCAGATCATGGCCGCGATCGTCGCCGCCAGTACCGCGTACTTAATCGGCGCCGGCAGCGCGAGCAGACGGATATCCACGCCGTGCAGCCACGCCGCTGCCGATTGGAGCGTGCGCGGGCCCGACTCCGCGTTCGGTCGTGTGAACATCCGATTCCAGGGGCGAAAGGACGAATCGCTACGATAGCTGCTTTCCGCGGCCGAGCGCCGATGTTTTCGCGGGCGATGACCGGCCACAGCCGTTTTCACACCTGAGGTCCGTTCGCGTCTCAGCCGCAATCGCGGAACAGCGTATGCACCGCCCATGACCAACGGAGAACGTCATGGTGAAGCGTCTGCTGATTGTCATCGTCGTGATCATCGCCGCGACCGTCGCGATTACGTTCACGGCCGGAGCCTCAAAGAAAACAACGGCCTTTTCGCCGCAGGCCCAGACCGCGCCGCCGTCGCATACGGCCGAGGCGCCGACAGGCACAACAGGACACGACGCCCGCGATGGTGGGCAAGTCGTCACAACGGGTTTGTTCCGATCGATTGCGAAGCGCGAGAACCCGATCGTGGTCGCGATCACGACCGAGTCGCGCGTGAAGGCGCCAGACATGTCCCAGTTCTTCGGGAACGGCCAGAACGGTGGGCAGAACGGTGGGGACGAGAACAATTTTCTTCAGCGCTTCTTCGGCATGCAGCCGCCCCAGCAGCGCGAGCAGACCGAGCACGCGCTCGGCTCGGGCTTCATCATTACGCCCGACGGCGAAATTCTGACAAACAACCACGTCGTGTCCGGCGCCCAGCAGATCCGCGTCGCGCTCTTCAGCGACGAGCGCCGCACGTATGACGCCGACGTCGTCGGACGCGACCCGCTCACCGACACCGCCCTCATCAAGCTGAAGAACGGCCCGGCGAATCTGCCGACGGCCGCGCTTGGCGATTCGGACGCGATGCAACCCGGCGACTGGGTGATGGCCATCGGCAATCCCTTCCGACTCGGGCACACGGTCACCGTCGGCGTCATCAGTTACAAAGGCCGACAGTTGCCGGCGCCGGGCGACCGCCTCGAAGACATGTTGCAGACCGACGCATCGATTAATCCGGGCAATTCCGGAGGTCCGCTCATCGATACCGACGGCGAAGTGATCGGCATCAATGCCGCCATCCTGGCGAGCGACGAGGGCGGCGGGGGCAATGTCGGCATCGGGTTCGCTGTGCCGATCAATAC
>JBOGIZ010000588.1:0-1990 GCA_050747805.1 Vicinamibacterales bacterium
GGCCGATGCCGCGGCTCGCTCCGGTCACGATCGCAATGCGCCCCGTCACATCGATCATATCTTCAACTCGGACTCCAGCGCCCGCACGCCCGCCGGATCTTCGACACTGAAGACGGCAACCGAGCGATCGATCTTCTTGATCAATCCCGCCAGCACCGTTCCCGGACCCAGCTCCACGAACGTACGCGCGCCGTCGGCGATCAACCGCCGCACGACGTCTTGCCAGCGCACCGGCGAGGCAACCTGCCGCACCAGCGCCTCGATCGCCTCTGACGCGGACCGCTTCGGCTCGGCATCGACATTCGCGACGACGGGCACTCCCGGATCGAGCGCCGCGAGTGCGCGCAGTTCGGGCGCGAGACGCGCTTCCGCCGGTTTCATCAACGCGCAATGAAACGGCGCGCTCACCGGAAGGGGCACGGCCCGTCGGGCGCCGAGCGCCTTCGCGCGTTCCGCGGCGCGCTGAACGGCTGCCGTGTGTCCCGCAATCACGATCTGTCCGGGAGCGTTGAGGTTCGCGGGCGCGACAATCTCGCCGTCCGCAGCGTCGCGGCACGCTTGCGCCACTCCGTCCTCATCGAGCCCCAGAATCGCCGTCATCGCGCCCTGCCCTACCGGCACGGCTTCCTGCATGTAGCGCCCGCGCCGGCGCACGATGCGCAGCGCGTCCGCGAAGGATAGCGTACCGGCGGCAACGTGCGCCGAATACTCGCCAAGACTGTGGCCGGCGGCGAAGGCCGGCCGAATGCCGAGCGACGCGACCAGACGAGCGGCGGCCGTGCTCACCGCGAGGATTGCCGGCTGGGTATTCTCCGTGAGCGTCAGCCGATCGGCCGGCCCCTCGAAACACAGGGCACTCAGAGACTCGCCGAGCGCGGCATCGGCCTCCAAAAGCGTGTCGCGACAGATTGGATAGGCCTCGGCGAGCGCCTTGCCCATTCCAATGGCCTGCGAGCCCTGACCGGGAAAAACGAATGCGATCATCGAACGGCGAGATCCTCGCGCAGGCGGCCGACGAGGTCCTCCTCGACGCCGCGCGCCGCCATCATGACGGCGTTGGCGACCGCCTTCGCGGAGGAGTGGCTGTGTCCGACGATGCAGAGGCCGGCGAGGCCGACGAGAGGGGCGCCGCCAAATTCGGAATAGTCGACGCGCCGCTGAAACCGGCGAAACGCCTGACGCGACAAGACGTAGCCGACGCGTCCCCCGAAGGTCGCCGCCAGTTCGTCGTGAAGCAGCGCCCCGACGGTCTCCACGAGTCCTTCACTCACTTTGAGCGTCACGTTTCCTGTAAAGCCGTCACAGACGATCACGTCGGCGCCGCCGGCATACACGTCGCGGCCTTCGAGATTGCCGATGAACTCGACGGGTGCGTCCTTCAGCAGCCGGTGCGCCTCGCGCGTCAGCTCGTTCCCCTTGCTTTCTTCCTCGCCCACCGACAGAAGAGCCACGCGCGGGCGTTCGCGCCCAAGCGCGACGCGGGCAAACGCGGATCCCATCACGGCGAACTGCACGAGGTGCTGCGGCCGGCATCCGACGGTCGCGCCGGCGTCGAGCAGCACCGCCGGAGCGCGCCTCGTCGGCACGATGGTGGCCAGCGCCGGACGATCGACGCCGGGCAGCATTCCGAGCGCGCTCACGGCGGCCATCACCGAGGCGCCGGTATGCCCGGCACTGAACATCGCGGCCGCGCGGCCGTCGCGGACCGCTTCGGCGGCGACACGCACCGAGGCGCGCGGTTTGCGCCGCAAGGCGGACGCGGCCGACTCGTCCATCGCGATGCACTCGGGCGCGTCGACGACGTGCAGATCGAGCGCGCCCGCCGCTGGGTGGCGCGACAGCTCCGTCTCGATCGTCCGCGCCGGACCGACGAGCAGGAGGCCAATCTGCAGATGCCGCGCCGCGACCAGCGCGCCGTCAACGATGGCCGACGGGGCGGCATCGCCGCCCAAGACGTCGATCGCGATGCGTATGCCAGTCAACAGTTGCC
>JBOGIZ010000589.1:0-2606 GCA_050747805.1 Vicinamibacterales bacterium
GTAGACGACGACGATAATCACGAGCCAGCGGACGTACGTCAGCGGCAGGGATTTGACGATGTAGGCTGCGATGAGCACGCCGGGAATCCCGCCGATCGTCAGGCCGAGCGCGACGCGCAGGCTGTAGGCGCGCTCCTTGATGAACTTGAGGCTCCCGACCGGCATCAGGAAGGCGCACGATCCCATCATGATGGGAAATGCCGCGGTCGGATTCATGCCAAGCAGGCTCACGAGAATCATGCAGGGCGCGTAGAGGCCGATGCCGAGGGACATCAGCGCGCCGAGGACGAAATTGCCGCCGACCGCGACGACGAATTTCACGCCGCGCACGCCGAGGTCGGCGCCGCCGCCCGGAAAGAGCGACAGCGCCTGCATGAAAAAGAGCGCCGCGGCCACGAGAAGGGCGATGCCCATGCCGATCTGCACGCCGCGCTTCGACCACTTCGCCACGATGCCGGCGCCGAGCCACGAGCCGAGCACCGCCGCCACGATCATCGCGATGAGCGTCGGCACGTCCACCTTGATGAACGCCATGTATGCGAAGGCTTCGACAATGGTTGGAAGTGTGTGTCCTGCGTTCAGGGTTCCCGGAATCACGCGGTCGGGCACCATCTTGAACGCGCGGAACAGCGATGTCGTCGTCGCGAACGATCCGATGCCGAGCGTGTCGAGAAAGTCCGTCAGCCAGCCGACGCCGAGCGCGAGAGGAGTAGGAAAGCGGGCGTCGGTGGCGGGCGATGCGACCGCGCCGCGCTCGCCGCGGATCTTGACGATGATCCGGCCCCAGGCGGCGGCGTAGAAAGCCGTCAGCGCACCGAGCGCTACCAGCAGTGCGGAAATGGGATTCATTCGGATGAGCTTACAACAACTGTCGGCGCGGCCGCGCCGGCTTTATCGCAGTTCGCCATCCTTGTGGAAGCCGCGCTGCTCAAGGCGCGCCGCCAGTCGGTCCGTGTACTTCCGCGCTTCGGTATCGCGCAGGAAGCGGCATCGGCGTCTGAGCATCCCGTCGGCCCAGACCTCCGCTTCGACGCCATCGGTCAGCGCGACGACGACGAGATTCACCGTCTGATTCGGACGCGTGAGAATCGCTACCGTCTCACGCGCATCCTCATTGATCGCGCCGCGTGCGGCTGGACCGGTCCGGGATGCTTTTTTTGTTGTCACGGTCGAGTCGGCGGTTGGCAGGTCGTTGCGCTCGTTCGCCGCGCGCGGACAAACGCGCCGGCGGCGAGCGACATGCGGTGTCTCCAAGGATACCGCACACCGGGCCGATCAGTGTGCGCCGGTCAACTCGTCGTACGCAACGCCGACAACGTCGGCAAGCGTCAGCCCCGGCGAGGCCTGGTAGTCGTCGAATGCCGGGAGCGACGCCCCCGACGCGATTTGCGTCTTGTCCTGGTGCGCCGCGATGCCTTTTCGCGTGAGCGTCAGGACGGCGTCGAAGTAGTCGCGCTGCCGCAGCAGCGCCGTCCGATCCGTTGTCGGGGGGACGCCGTCTTTCGAATGCCCGGCGATGAAGAGCGTCTCGCGCGGCATCTCCTTCGCGACGCCTTCGACGATCGTCGCCCAGCTCTCGATCGAGGCGCCGGCCGGCCGATCGACGCGGGGATGCCGCGTGATCCAGATCAAATCGCCCATGTGCACGATGTTGGCGTTGACGAAATGCACGATCGCATCGCCGCCCGTGTGCGCGGGGCCATAGTAGCGCGCGACGATGTGCTCGTCGCCCGCCCGCGTTTGCCATTCTTTGTCGAATGTCTTGTCGGCGACGACCGGCGGCGCGGCGTTCGGCGTCTGCGCGGCGACCGTCCGCTGCAGTCCCGGCACGTGCGTCTGGGCGACGAGCAGCTTCGCGTCAGGTCTGAAGATCCCGTTGCCGCCGGTGTGATCGATGTGGTGGTGCGTGTTAATCACGGCGTCGAAGCCGCGGCCGGCTTTCTGCTTCAGCCCGTCCACGCAGATGCGGGCCGAGTCCGGATACTGCGTGTCGACCGCGATCACCGCGTCCGGATTGATCAGCCAGCCGATCGTGCCGCCCCGTCCTGTGAAGATGCCGATGTTGCGGCGCAGGTCCGTGAATGCGGTGACCAGGGGCCGAGCGGGAGGCCGCGTTTGCGCCGCGAGCCTCGCGAAGGGTGCCATCGCCATCGCGGCCGTGGAGAGCTGGAGAAACGCGCGCCGATCGAGTTGCATGGACTGGATGGTAGCAGATGGACGATGACCGATGGCCGATGGGCGATGGGCGATGGCCGATGACCGATGACCGATGAGCGAGGGCCGATGAGCGAGGGCCGATGAGCGATGGCCACGGAGGACGCCGGCGAAGCCGCGCGCGAGGTCGCGTGCAGGAGAGTCCCGCGGGGCAACGCCGGAGTGACAGCGCGAGCGAGCGCAGCGAACGAGCCACCGGAGCGGAGGGAGCCGGGCAGCCTGCCTCGCCGTAGCTCGAAGAGCGAAGGTGGGAAGCCGGTGAGGGCCGCGAGCGGAATGGAGCGGCGCGTTTGCCGCCGCGTAATGAAGTGAGCTAGCCTGGGTGCAGGGGTCCCCGGCGATTCAAGAAAAGAGGGGCGAAGCCCCTCGGTTAAGTAAGCTACGCCCTGGCG
>JBOGIZ010000590.1:0-2194 GCA_050747805.1 Vicinamibacterales bacterium
ACGAGCCGCACGCACGGCGGACTCGGACTGGGCATGTCCATTGCGCGTCAACTCGTGGAGGCGCAGCGCGGTCAGATTTCGGCCAGCAGCGAGGGACGGGGCTGCGGCTCGACCTTCACGGTGCAGCTGCCTGTGTCGGCGATCGGCGTGGACGAACCCGGGCTTCCCGCAGGGCCGTCCACGCCGGCTCCATCGTCATACCAGCCGATTCGACTCGAGGGCGTGCGCGTGCTTGTGGTCGACGATGAAGCGGACGCGCGCGAAATGATGGCGGCGGCGCTCGAACAGTCGGGCGCCGACGTGCAGGTCGCGTCGAACACGCGCTCGGCCGTCGATATCCTCGAACACTCGCCCTTCGACGTACTGCTCTCGGATATTGCGATGCCCGACGAGGACGGGTTCGCGTTGATTCGCAAGGTCCGGTCGTCGTCGCTGCGCACGATTGCGGCCATTCCCGCCGCTGCCGTGACGGCGTTCAGCGGCACCGAGGCGCGCGATCGCGCCCTGGCCGCCGGCTTTCAGCTGCACCTCGCCAAGCCGCTGGAGCCTCTGGATCTGATCCGCGCCGTCGAGAAACTCGCCGCCCACGCGTCGAGCGAAGCCGCGCTGTCCTGACCCTCCCTTTGCCCGGGTCGATGCGCGACCGGTCAGGGCGATCGACTGGCCGGACACGCGGCCGCCGGTTGATTACGGCTTGATCGTGATCGACACGTGGTGCGACTTCAGCAGCTCGTTCAGCGCCGGCACATCCTGATCCGTGAACTGCCGCAGCTGGCCGTCTGACTTCTCCAGCCAGGCGCGGAACGACTCATTGACCGCTTCGTCGCTGGCGGTCGGTCCGAGATCGGCCTGCGCTTTGTCGTAGAGCGCCGTCAATTTCTGGTACAGCTGGCTCGGATGGCGGTTCAGGTCCTCGTTGCCGTTCGTCAGATAGATGTCCATCAGCGTGCCTTCGATCGCCATCGCGCGGTCGGCGACTTTGTCGCCCGCGTCGATCACGGGCTTCTGCGCAGGATCGCTGCCGTATTGCTCCTTGAGCTTGGCGATCTGATCGCGAACGCGCTCGAGCTGTTCGATCATCGTCGAGACGCCGTTGATCTCCCCGATCATCTCGTGCTCGAAGTGGTTCTCCGCGGTCATCGTCGCGGCCGTTCCGAGCGAGTGCGGATCGGCCAGCACGGTGAGCGGCGCGGTCAGTGTCTTACCGCCGGCTGTCAGCCTCACGGTAAAGGATCCGGGCACCACGAGTGCTCCGCGCACGACATTGGGAATCATGATGCCCGTCAAGATGTGGTATCCGTCCGGACCGTTTTCGAGCCACGGCGCGTCCGGCGGCGGCAGGAGCATGTGCGGCATCTTCCCGTTTTCGCCGCGCAGGTCCCACCATTCCCGGTTCAAGCCCGCGTGTCCGCTGACCGTGAGTGTCCGGATGGGCGTGCCGCCGGCGTCGACAATGGCGATGCTGACCTTCGGGTCCGGTTCAGGCATGTAGAAATTGATGTCGGCGCCGTACGGCGGATTCTGTCCGGTGACGTGCGCGCCGGGCTCGGCCATGCGCCCGTCGCTGACGCTGCGGAAGCGGTACGCACGGCGCGGTGGAAAGAGATAGGGCGCATTCCCCTGCTGCGCCTTATCGAGATTACGCAGCGCCGTCACGTCATCGAGAATGTAATCGCCGCGGCCGTAGGTGGCGATCACGAGATCGTTGAACCGCTTCTGAACCGTCAGCCAATAGACAGGCGCTGGCGGCAGATTGCTCGAAATCGACGTCCAATGTCCGCCATCGTCCCACGACACATAGACGGCGTTGTCGGTGCCGAGATACAGCATGCCCTTTCGGACGGGATCCTCGATCACGCAGTGCGCCGAGCTGTTGTATGAGTGCGGAATCCCGGCGCTGATCATCTGCCAGGTTTGTCCGCTGTCCGACGTTTTGTAGACGTAGGCGTTGTAGTCGCCCATCTGTTCGAGATTGACGGTGATGTAGGCGGTGGCGGCGTCGAATGGCGACGGCTCGATGTTCCAGATCGTGCCCATCGGCGCGAGGTCCGGAATGTTCTTGGTGACATTCGTCCATTTCAGGCCGCCGTTTTCAGTGAGGCTGACCTGACCGTCGTTGGTGCCGACCCAAATCACACCCTGCTTGACGGGTGATTCGGCGATTGAATAAATGACCGCGGCATCGTACGTGTAG
>JBOGIZ010000591.1:0-4257 GCA_050747805.1 Vicinamibacterales bacterium
CCTTGAAAGCTACATCGTCTCGTCCGCGCATGCGCACGCGTGGCTCCTCGCCATCGCGAAACACCTGGGCCGCTGGGAGGAGCCGCTGTTTCCCGGAATCATCGCGATCCTGTTCGGACTGGCGGGCGTGGTCATGCTGCTCCAGAGGACGGGCGCGGCGCGGCCGCAGGCGCGCGAGAGGGTGGTCGTGTACGGCGGCGCGGGCCTGCTCGCCTTCTGGGCGTCGTTCGGACCGCACGCGGGCCTCTACAAATGGCTCTCGTTTCTGCCCATTTTTGTCTTCCTTCGCGCCCCATCGCGGTTCGGACTCGTGGTCGTCCTCGCGCTCGCGGTGTTCGCCTCGTTTGCGATCCGAGCGCTGCTGGCCCGAGCGGGGAGATGACGCCGCGGCCTGGCAGCACTGCTGGTTGCCGCCGCAGTCCTCGATCTGGCGGTCGCACCGATCAGATGGTGGCCCGCGCCGTCACGTCCGACACCGTACGTTGCGCTCGCGCGCCTGCCGCGCGAGCCGATGGCGGAGTTCCCCTTCTACGGCAGTCGCGTCGCTTTCCCGCTGCACGCGCAATACATGCTGTTCTCGACGTGGCACTGGATGCCGCTCGTCAACGGGTACAGCGACGTCATTCCGGGTGACTTCCGGGCGGACGCGCCGGTGCTCGATTCATTTCCCTCGCGCGATTCGTTCCTCGTGCTCGAGCGCCACCGGGTCCGATACGTCGGCATTCACTGGGACATGTTCGGCCCGCGGGCCGGCGAGATCCGCCGACGGCTGCAGGCGTTCACGGCGAATCTGCGCCTGATCGCCGAGGACGATCGGATGGCACTCTATGAAGTCGTGAAATACCCCTGACGTGATGTTCGCCTCGGTCGGCGCGCACGTCGCAATAGCGGCACGCCTCGAAGGGGTTTCTAGTGGCAGGCTGCAATGGAGTAAAGCGCCACGCCGATTGGATTTCTATTTCCCGCCGGATGCCGTCTTCTTCACGACAGCTTTCTTTTTGTTGTGCACCGTGGCCCTGTGCGCGGCGGGCTTGTGAGCGGCGCTCGCGGTTTTCCGCGAAGCCGCGTGCGCGGCTGATCTCGAGGCGTGTGCGGTCGAGGAGTGCGTGGGCGCTCGATGGATGACGGTGTGCGCCGCGGGGCGCTTCGTCGCGGCGCGAACGGTTGCCGGCTCTGCGCCTTCCTCGCCGTACAGCCGCCGGTAGTCCTCCGCGGTTCCCAGAATCCGTTTCACGTAATTCTGCGTTTCCGGGAACGGAATGTCGTCGATGAACTCGTCTTCCTCGAGTCCCGGACGATCCGCCTTCCATTTGACCACGCGATTGTCGCCGGCGTCGTAGCTGGCCAGCGCGTAGTACGTGCCGCCGAAGTGCTCGACGAGCCGCGAGAAGTACAGCATGCCCATCCGGATGTTCGTGTCGGGATTGGTCAGCATCGAGACGCGGAAGCGCCGGATGCCGACCGCGGGCGCGAGCTTGCGTCCGGTCGACGGCTCGATCTGCATCAGACCCCAGGCGTCGGCCGTCGAGTGCGCGCTGGGATCAAACGTGGATTCCTGCGCGATGAGCGCCGCCATCACGTACGGATCGAGATCGTGCGCCTTCGCGTTCCGGCGGATCGAGTCCCAGTACGTCAGGGGAAAAATAATCTGCAGGATCTGCGGCGGCAGCGCCTCGGCGAGAAACTGCGGATACGCGTGGCGCATGACGGTGATCGCGTGCCGCAGATCGCCCTTCTGGTGATACACCCACGCCATGGTCGCCTCGATGGCCGGCGTCGTGCCCCACACGACCTGCGCGTAGCGCAGCTCGCTCAGCGCCTCGTCATAGAGTCCGCCGGCGAGCAGACGGCGAATCAGCGGAGCCGTAGGCGGCGGCGTTGCCGCCGTGGGACGCGCCGGCGTTTGCATTGTCGCAGGGACGATGGCGGGAGGCGTCGGCGCGTCAGCGTCGGCGGCATCGGCCGCGCTCGTCAGCCGCTTCTCGGCGAGGCGGCCGTAATATGAGTTGCGATAGTCGGCGTAGACGAGCCGCAGCCGCGCTTGCGACGTGTCGGCATCGCCCATCCGTGCGCGCGCACGCGCGGCCCAATAGAGGTACGGCGGACGATAGTCGGAGTGCGGGAAACTCGCCGCCGCGGCCTCGAACACGCGCGCCGTCTCGGCGTAGTTTCCGGTGCGATAGGCCCACCAGCCGTACTTCCATGCGGCCCGCTCGGCGTGCTGGCCGCTCGGGAATTTCTCGTACGATTCGCGGAACGTTTGCGCGGCGAGGTCGTCCTGGTTCTGGAGGATGTAATAGGTACCCAGCGCGTTCAGCGCCTCCTCGGACCAGCTGCTGTCGGGAAACTGCTGGACGAGCGCCTGCGTGAGCGCGATTGCGCGATCGTTGTCGCCGAGCCCGCGGATCGCGCTCAGATAGAAGAACTTGGCTTCGGCCACGCGCGACGCGTGGTCGAGATACGGCTCCAGCTAGTCGCGCGCCGCCGCGTATCGCTTCAGGAAGTCGTCGCATTCGGCGATGCGAAGGTCGACGAGCTCGCGATCGTCGCCGCTCGTCTGGCCGCGGATGTCCTCGTACGCGCTTCGCGCTTCGGGATAGCGCTTCGCGCCAAACAGGACGGTGCCGCGTCCGAGATCCGGCTTGTACCCCGTCTTCGTGACCACGTCCTGCAGCGACGCGAGCGCGGTGGCCGCCGTCGCGGCCGCATCCGACAGCGGGAACTCGTAATACACGCGCAGGAAAGCCGCCGCGGCGCGCGGACGATCGCCGGCGTCGAGCGCCGCGCGGCCGAGACGCTGCAGCATCTCGTCAGGAGCCGCCGTTTTGCCCGATGAGAGCGTGTCATAGATGTCCGCTGCGCCCGCGTGATCGCCGCGCAGCTCCTTGCATTCCGCCTTACCGAGCGAGGCCGACACGGCGAGCTGCCCCTCCGGCTTTCCGTCGAGTACGGCGTCGAACGCCTTCTCCGCCTCATCGACGCGCGACATGCGGAGGTTCGACAGGCCGACATAGAGCTGCGCGTAGCCGTCGAGCGGACCGCCTGCGGCCGCCGCCTGGCGGGCATAGCTCGCCGCGGACGTGAAGTTTCCCGCGGCATACGCGCCGGAGCTTGACGCCAGCAGCCGATCCTGCGCGTTCACCCGATCCGCGCGGCGCGGCGCGAACCAGTAATCGTCCGGATCCATCGGCAGAGCCGAGCGAACCGTCGGCAGCAGCAGCTGCTGATCGGGCAGCGGCGGAACGGGCGTCGGCGCGCCGGTCTGGGAAGGCGGCGGCTGGTTCGCTGGCGTCTGCGGCGAGGGAGGCGACTGCGCGCCCAAAAGTACAAGACTCGCCGCTGCCACGCCGGCGGCACGGGTTACGTGATGGAGCACATGCATCGACTTAGGGGTTGCCGAGGAGCCCGGGATCACCGCCGGCCAGCGTTTGCACGAGCTCCTGTTGAAAATACACTTGGCTGGCGTCGACGGCTGGCGGGACGCGTTCGCCATACAATTGGCGCGCGCGATCGATTTCGCTGCCCAGCCGATGGAGCAGATCGCGCTGCTGCCGCCCCACGCGCACCGCCCCCTCGTTGTACAGCTTGATCTCGGAAACGAGCAGCTTCGCGAAGCGCCGTGCACTTTGCTCGTCGACGGCGTCGCTTCCCGACCCGTTCGCGCCGCGGATCAGTTGGAGCGTGCGCTCCGCCGTGATCGCGCCGAGCATCGCGGATGCGTGGCTGGCAAAGAGCGTGAACGCGGCTGCCCACGTGTCGAACGGTCGCGGCTCGCCGGCCCCGTTATCGGCATAGAGCACTGCGACCGGACGCCCGCCAACCACCAAGGCCGCCGCTGCGGCATCGCGATCGGGGCCAAGCCGTGCGAACGGCGGCGCGGAGACCGACCCGCCGCTGCGAACGACCTCGCCGGATTGAATCGCGCGCGCCAACAGGTCGCGCGCAGTAATCGACGATTCGACCGTCTCCACATCATCGTCCGGGATCCCCGACGCCCTCCAGACCTTCAGCCGATCGGCGTTGATGACGAAGACGGCCGCGCGCCCCGCGCTCGACGATGTGTGCCGGAGCAGCGCGTCGAGGATCGCCGTCAGCGTCGTTCCGGCGCTCAGTTCCTGCAACGCGGTGCCGACGCGATCGGGCGCGATCGTTCCAATGACGGCCGCGGCGCGGTCTTTTTTGAGATCCGCGAGATTCTGTTCCGCGCGCATGCGGGCGGTATCGAGTTGCTCGGCGCGCTGCCGAGCCTCTGTCAAC
>JBOGIZ010000592.1:0-1683 GCA_050747805.1 Vicinamibacterales bacterium
CGTCGAAATGGACGGCTTCGAATCCACGCGCGGCATCGTTGTCGTCGCCGCGACCAACCGTCAGGACATTCTCGACGTGGCGCTCCTGCGTCCCGGACGGTTCGATCGGCAGGTCATGGTCGGCAACCCTGACGTGAAGGGACGCGAGGCGATCCTCAGCGTCCACGCGCGGCGCACCGTGATGACACCCGATGTCAATCTGCGCTCGATCGCGCGCGGCACGCCGGGGTTCTCTGGCGCCGATCTCGCGAATGTCGTCAACGAGGCGGCTCTACTCGCCGGACGCGCGGGGCGCGACGGCGTCGCGCACGCGGATCTCGAAGCGGCGCGCGACAAGGTCCTGATGGGCGTCGAGCGCCGATCGATCACGCTGAGCGACCTCGATCGCGTTAATTGCGCGTACCACGAGGCGGGACACGCCGTCATCGCGGCGCTGATGCCCATGGCGGATCCGCTGCACAAAGTCACGATCGTGCCGCGCGGGCGCGCCATGGGCGTGACGATGCAGCTGCCTGAAGGCGACCGGCACACCTACACGAGAGGCTATCTCGAGACGCAGCTTGCCGTGCTCATGGGCGGCCGCGTCGCGGAGGAGCTCTTCATGAATCACATGACGAGCGGCGCGTCGAACGACATCGAGCGCGCGACCGACATCGCGCAGCACATGGTGTGCGAATGGGGCATGTCGGGGCTCGGCATGCGCGCCTTCCGCAAACCCGGCAGCGCGTTCGACGCCGACCGCCCGCATGCGCTCAGCGAAGCGACGGCGCGCCGCGTAGACGATGAAATCGAGAAGATCCTCAATGCGGGCTACGACCGCGCGTACGACCTGCTCAATCGAAACCGCACGGCCGTCAAGGCCCTCGCCGACAAACTGCTCGAGCAGGAAGTGCTCGAGGCGGATGAAGTGAAGGGGCTGCTCGCGTCGACGCACGCCTCGGCATAAGCGGCGGCCCTCGCGCTATCCGCCGCCGACGTGTAAGACGCGCGAATGACGCGGTGTGCTACGGCGTGGCGAGACGCTTGTCGATCTCTTTGAGCGCGGCGTCGATCTGCTGCTTCCGCACGGGATGCGTCGTCGCGGCCGCCTGCCGCGTCAGCTCGGCTTTTGCCAGCTTCAACGATTCGATCTCCCTCGCCCGCTCGGGGTCGACGGCCGGCTGACTGGGGGCGCCGCGCCGACGGTCGGCCTCGCGCTCCTCCATACGCTCCTGAATCCGCGCTTCCGCGTCGACCAAGCCTTCTCCGGAATCACCCATTTTTAAAGAATACAGGAGTCGCGAGGCAGAATACAGATGGCCGATGGCCGATGGCCGATGACGGATGACCGATGTTGGATGGGCGATGGGCGATGGGCGATGGGCGATGGGCGATGGCCGCTGATCGATACGCGATGACCGATGGAGGCCAGAACGACTCGTAAAGTTCTCGACCTGTTTCACCCCGCTGTTGCCGAGTGGTTCCGCGCGTCGTTCGAGGCGCCGACGCCCCCGCAGGCGAAGGGATGGCCGGCGATCGCCCGCGGCGAATCGACGCTGATCCTCGCGCCGACCGGCAGCGGGAAAACGCTCGCCGCGTTTCTGTGGGCCATCGAGCGCGTAATGTTTTCGCCGTCGCCCGCTGCGCGAGCGACGGTGGACAAGCGGCGGACCCGCGTGCTCTACATCTCGCCGCTGAAGGCGC
>JBOGIZ010000593.1:0-2434 GCA_050747805.1 Vicinamibacterales bacterium
GGGCAAGGACACGCTCATCGCCACCCACGAGGCATCGATCCTGCGGCTGCGTCAGATCCTCATGACCGCGTTCGTCGCCTGCATCGGCCTGCTGCCGGCGGCGATCTCCACGGGGATCGGCAGCGATTCGCAGAAGCCGTTCGCCATCGTCATTGTCGGCGGACTGATTTCGCGGCTCGCCCTGTCGATCTTCCTGGCGCCCGTCCTCTATGCCATGGTCGCGCGGAAGGATGACGTGCTGAAGGTCTGATCGACGGCTGCCGCCGATATACTTCAGACATGTTTCCGATCAGCGACGTCATCCCGTCGCGGACGACGCCGGTCATGACGGTCAGCCTGATCGTCGTCAACGTCGCCGTCTTCGTGCACCAACTGCTGCTGCCCGACGCACAGCTCGAGCGCTTCATCGCGCACTACGCGCTCATTCCGGCATATTTCTCGCTCGCCGCAGTCGTCACGAGCATGTTTCTGCACTCCGGATGGCTGCACATCGGAGGCAACATGCTCTACCTGTGGATCTTCGGCGACAACGTCGAGGATCAGCTCGGGCACGGCCTGTACCTCCTGTTCTATCTCGGATGCGGCTCGGTCGCGGCCTTCCTGCAGGTGCTGTTCAATCCGCACTCGACCGTGCCGATGCTCGGCGCGAGCGGGGCGATTGCCGGGGTGATGGGGGCGTACTTCGTCCTCTATCCGCAGTCGCGCGTCCTGACCGTCATCTTCATTCTGTTCTTCTTCGATCTCGTCGAGATCCCCGCGATTTTCTTCCTCGGGTTCTGGTTCTTGATGCAGCTCCTGAGCGGCGTCGGCTCGCTCGGGGTGAGGAATGCGGCTGCCGGAGGCGTCGCGTTCTGGGCCCACGTCGGCGGGTTCGGGGCAGGACTCGTCGTCGGGTTGGCGGCGCGCGCGCGCGCCCGCCGATGGCGGTACTGACGCGCGCGGTATTATTCGACCTTGCCGGAGATTTTCAGAAGTAAGTCTTGCGCGCGTTCGTAGGCGGGAGCGATCTCGATGGCCGCCAGCACTTCCTTTTTCGCGTCCTCACGCCGTCCGCCCAAGAGGTAGCTCTCGGCCAAATCACAGTGGGCAGCGGCTTTATCGGGCGCGCCGCTGTCGAGCGCTGCTCGGAATTCCCGCGACGCGAGGCCTGCATTCCCGTTCTTGAGCGCCAACTGGCCCCACGCCGAGTGCGCGCGCGCATCGTACGGATCGAGCGAGACAACGCGATCGAGCGCGAGGGTGCGGAGCTGGTCGTTGCCGGCGGTTTGAGCGAGCGAGGCCAGCTTGCGTGCGGCTTCGATGTTCGTGTGGTCCACGTTCAGAAGCGCCTGGTATTCCTTCATCACACGCGCCGTGTCGCCCAGTTGACCGGCCAGCGCGGCCATGATCGCGTGCGGGCTCTCGGCGCCCACCGCGTTGGGCACGAGCGCGGCCGCACGCTCGAGCGGGGCATAGGCCGCCGCGTCGCGTTTTCCGGCGAACTCCTCGCCGAGCGCCAGCTGCGCGATGTAGCTGTCGGGATGCGCCCGGGCGCTCGATTCGAGTGCCGGGAGCGAGCTGGCGTCTACGGGACGGTCCGCATCCTGCAGCGCGTGGGCCATCGCGCCGAATCGCTGATCCATCGCCCGATCGAACGATGTCTGGAGATCGGCGAGCGAGACCTTGAGCGTCCGCTGAATCGCCGTCGGCGTGTCCAGATCGTCCGCAAACGACCGCACGAGGCGATTGAGTCCTGCCTGGCCGTAGGTCTTGACGATGTGATCGACCACGAGCGACGCTTCGTAGTACGCGAGCGAGATCGTCTCGGGCTTCGTGAATCCCGCGTTGAGATCGGCCAGCTTCAGCACCTTGCCCGTATCCATCGCCCGCGCGTAGGTCACTTCCATGTCGCGGTCCCATTCGGGCCGGGTGCGCTGCTCCTCGTACACCGAAATCCCTTCGGTCAGCCAGCGCGGAATCCGCTGTTTCGACATCTGAAGCGTCACCACGTGCGCCAGCTCGTGCCAGAGCGTCGCCTGCCAGGCGAACGAGCCCGGCCGGTTGCGCGCGTGAGGTGAGTCCATCGTCACTACCCGGCCGAAACAGGCGCCGAGCGCGCCGATCATGCCGGGCAGGCCGACATTGCGCACGGCGAAGTCGTCGTGATTGGGAAAGATCTCGATGAGGATGGGGCCGGTCGGCGTGAAGCCGAACTCGGCCGACATCGTCTGGATGGCGTCTTTCGCCAGCGGAATCGCGTAGTCGCCGATGACGGGCGCCTCGCCCGGATCCATACGGAAGATGAAATCGCCGCTCTTGACCGTGACGAACTTGTCGAGCGTGTCGAGCAGGCCGAGCAGGTTGAAGGTGACGGCGTTGTACGGATCGCCTTTGAACGATGCTTCGAGCGCCGTGCGCGCCGCCGGTTCGTCTCCCGTGCGCAGCAGGTGCAGGC
>JBOGIZ010000594.1:0-5128 GCA_050747805.1 Vicinamibacterales bacterium
CCCGGCATCGTGCACGGCAGCTCGGGCAGCGGCGCCTCGCTCTTTCTCGAGCCGCTCCGCACCGTCGAGATCAACAACGACATCGTCGCGCTAGAACAGCAGGAGCGGGAAGAGATTCTGCGCATCCTGCTCGCGCTGTCGGACGCGTTCCGCCGGCGCGGAGCCGAACTGCAGCGCACGATCGCCGCGGCGACAGCGCTCGACGTCTTGCAAGCCAAGGCGCGATATGGCCTGGCGATCGGCGGCATCGAACCGCGCCTGTCAGATCATCTCGAACTGCGCGCTGCGCGACATCCGCTGCTCGCGGGCGATGTCGTTCCCGTCGACATTCTGGTGATTCCCCCCACGCGCGCGCTCGTCATCACGGGACCGAACACGGGCGGGAAGACCGTTGCGCTCAAGACCGCGGGCCTCCTGCCGCTGATGGCGCAGGCGGGCCTGCTCGTCCCGGCCGCCGGCGGCACCGAGCTTCCCATCTTTCGGAGTGTGTTTGCGGATATCGGCGACGAGCAATCGATCGCCGACAATCTCAGCACGTTCTCCGCCCACATCGCCAACGTGGTCTCGATGGACAAGGCGCTGTCGCTTCCCGCGCTCGTCCTGCTCGACGAGCCGGGCGGGGGGACCGCCCCGAACGAAGGCGGCGCACTCGCGACCGCGATCATCGATTACTTCCGCCGCCGGGACGCGACCGTGGTCGCTACGACGCACTTCGACGCGCTCAAAACGTATGCGTCGACGACGGAAGGCGTCGCGTGCGGAGCGTTCGGCTTCAACCCCGAGACCTTCGCGCCAACCTATCGGCTCAACTACGGTTCTCCAGGGAGCAGTCTCGCGCTCGAGATCGCCACCCGGCTCGGATTGCCAGGCCCCATGATCGACCAGGCGCGGGCGCAGCGAAGCCTGCGCGAGGCGCAGCTCGCCGACCATCTCGCGAAGATCGAACGTGAACGGCAGGAGATGGATCACGAGCGCCGGCTCGTCGCGCGCGAGCGGCAGATGGTCGAGGAGACGCAGACCCGGCTCCAGTCGCGCGAGCAGGAGCTGCGCGATCGCGAAGAGACGTTCCGCAAGCGGCTCGATCAGCGGATCGACGAACGGCTGCGCGACGCGCGGCGCGAGATCGATGCGGTCGTCGACGCGCTGAAGGCGCGCACGTCGTCGATCGCGGCCGACGCGGACCGCCGGGCGGCGAGGCTCGTGCCGACGGGCGAGGTCGGATCCGCGCGTTGGGATGCGCGGAACACGATCGAACGCATCGGCGAGCGGCTGCGATCGGACAGCGGCGCAGCGCCGTCGCCGCCGCACCCGTTCCCGGCGTCGAGTGAGCCGGCGGCGGTCGGCGACAGAGTCGCCGTCGGTCCGCTCGGCATGGAAGGCGTGGTGCAATCCATCCACGACGGGCAGGCCGAAGTGGACGTCCGCGGCAAGCGGATGCGCGCGCGCGTCAACGAGCTGCGAGTGCTGGTGCCCGCCTCGGCCGTTGCCGCATCCCCGGCCCGTGTCAGCGTACGCGTCGAGATGCAGCCACGCGGCGTCGCCGTCAGCGAACTCAACGTGATTGGCGAGCGGTCCGAGGCGGCGCTGAACCGTGTCGAGCGCTTTCTGGACGACGCGTCGGTGGCCGAGCTCAAGAGCGTGAGAATCATTCATGGCTACGGCACGGGACAGCTCCGGCGCTCGATCGCCGACTTCCTGCGCACGCAGCCGTTCGTCGCCCACTTCGGCCCCGCTCCTGACCATCAGGGGGGTGGGGGAGTGACTGTTGTGGAGCTCAAAGATTGATACATCAATTGGCGAGTGCCGAGTGGCGAGGGCCGATCGACGGAGTGCCGAGTGCCGAGTGCCGATCGACGGACTGCCGATTGGCGATCGGTGCCGATTGGCGATTGAGGATTGCGCCCAATCGCCAATCGTCAATCCGTCGATCGCCAATCCCCAATCGTCAATCCGTCGATCGCCAATCGCCAATCGGCAATCGCCACTAGTACGATGCCTCTTTTCCCCAACACGTTTGTCGACGACCTGAAGTCCCATGTGGACATTGTGCAGGTCGTGCAGGAGCGGGTGCCGCTCAAGAAAAGCGGCGCGACGTGGAAGGGGTTATGTCCGTTCCACGGCGAAAAGACGCCGTCGTTTCATGTCAACGGCGACAAGGGGTTCTTTCACTGCTTCGGCTGTGGGGTGGGCGGCGATGTGATCAAGTTCGTCGAGCTGTACGACAAGATCGCGTTTCCGGAGGCGGTCCGGCAGCTCGCCTCGCGCGCGGGGCTGCAGGTGCCGGAGGCGGACGACCAGCGGCAGGACGCCGAATCGCAGCGCGAGCGGGAAGCGCTGCTGAAAGTGCACGAAGTCGCCGCCGCGTGGTTCAAGGCGCAGCTCGCGGCCGCGTACGGCCGCGCCGCCCTGCGCGTCCTCAACGACCGCGGCATGACGCCTGAAACGATCGATCTGCTGGGGTTCGGGTACGCGCCGTCGGCGGGGCTGCGCGCGCATCTTCTGAAAGAAGGGTTCGCCGACGCGCTGCTTGTCAAGAGCGGCCTGGTGTTCCAGCGTGACGACGGACAGATGCGAGAGCGCTTTCGGAACCGGCTGATGATTCCGATCGCGCGCGACGGCGGCGCGATCGTGGCGTTCGGCGGCCGCGCGATGGAAGACGGGCAGCCGCAGAAATATCTCAATTCCCCCGAGACGGCTATCTATGTGAAAGGCCGAACGCTCTTCGGTCTCAATCACAGCAAGGGCGCGATCGGCCGTCTCAAGTACGCGGTCATTGTCGAAGGCTATTTCGACTGGGCGCAGGCGTTCCAGGCGGGAATCACGAACGTCATCGCCTCGTCGGGTACCGCCCTCACGCCGATCCAGGCGCGGCTGCTCCACCGCTTCGCGGCGAAGGTCATCCTCAGCTTCGATCCTGATGCGGCGGGACAAGGCGCGGCGGCGCGCACCTCGGAGCTGCTGGTGGCCGAGGGCTTCCAGGTCAACGTGGCCATGCTGCCGGGCGGCGATGATCCCGATAATTACATTCGTCGCCACGGGGCGGCGGCCTACCAGGAACAACTGCGCAATTCGAGGCAATATCTGGAATATTTGCTCGACCGGGCGGCTGGCGACGACGACTTGTCAACGGATGAGGGGCGGCGGTCGTTTCTTGGCTAGATGCTGACGGTCGCGGCCCGGATTCCCGACGCCGCGCAGCTTGACCAGTTTGCGGACAGACTCGCCCACAAGGCGCGGATTACAGAAGAGGTAGTACGGGCGGAAATTCGGAAGGCGGCGGTCCAGCGGCAGACGAGCGTGGCCGACCTGGAACGCCGGGCCCCGGCGATGGGTCAAATCAAAATCGCGGAGCGCGGGCTGATTTGGGGGCTGTTGCACGAGCCCGAACCGGCTCTGGCGGCCATGCTGGAGCTCGACGCCCGCGACCTCGACGGCCTGGCCACCAGGGAGATTCTGCGGCAGGCGCAATCCCTGCACGGATGGCCGGTGGGGTCATTACCTGAAGCCTTGGTGGAGCGTCTAAGTACTGGGGAAGCCGTGCTGGTCCGGGACATCGCCGCCTCGTCGGCGCGTCCGGCCGGGGCGGTGGACTGCGTGCGCGCGCTGAAACGGTTGAGATACGATCGCGAGCGCGCCGACGTCCAGCGTGAGATCGACCGGCTGCAGGAGGCCGGCGCGGCCGCGCACGAACACGAAATCGTTGCTCTCTGGGAACGCAAGAAAAACCTGCTGCAGCAGATAGAAGGCTTATGACTCACGGCCATCAGCCGTAAGCCAAAGCGGAGGATCGGGCATTGTCCATCGAAGAAAAATACGACGAAGTCAGGCAGCTCATCTCAATTGGCAAGGAGAAGGGCTACCTCCTGTACGACGAGGTCAACGAGCTGCTGCCGGCTGATATCACCTCCTCGGACGAACTGGACGACCTGTTCAGCACGTTCGGGAGCGCCGGCATCGAGATCGTCGACTCGGAGAAGACGTACCGCGAGGAGAAGCTGCTCGATCGGACCGGGGAAGGGGCCGAGGAGCTCGAGCTCGATCTGACGCCGGGGGCGCTCGACAAGACCAACGACCCCGTTCGCATGTACCTGCGCGAGATGGGCACGGTGCCGCTCCTCACGCGCGAGGGCGAGGTGGAGATTGCCAAGCGCATCGAGCGCGGCAAGCTGGCCGTCATCAAGTCGATCTCCCGTACGCCGACGATCGCGCGGCTCATCATGCAGATGGGCGACCATTTGAAGAACGACGAGCGCAGCATTCGGGAGCTCGTGACATTCGTGGACGAGGAGCTGACGGACGAGAAGATCGACGACCGCAAGAGGCAGGTCCTGCGGCAGATCGACGCGGTCCGCAAGGCGTGGGCGGCCGCGGAAAAGTGCCGCGAGAAGCTCGACGCGACGCCGCGCGGCGCCACCACGCGCGACAAGCGGAAGTACCGGCGCGTGCGATTCGAGGCGCTGCGCGCGCGCGTCGAACTCTCGCAGCTGATTCGCCGCATCGAGTTCACCGAGAACATCAAGCGCCGCATGATCGACCAGATCAAGGACAAGGTCGAAGCGGTGATGCGTCTCAAGCGGCAGATCGACTACCTCGAACGCCAGCTCACGGCGAAGAGCCGTCGGCCGAAGCTGAAGGAAGAGGAGCGCAAGAATCTGCTGAAGCAGCAGAAGGATCTCCGCGCGCAGATGAAGACGATGGCCGAGGAGCTCGAAGAGACGCCCGAGCAGCTGATGCGCACCCTCGAGACGATCTCGAAAGGCGAAGCGCAGGCCGAGCAGGCCAAGAAGGAGCTCGTCGAGGCCAACCTGCGCCTGGTCGTGTCGATCGCAAAGAAGTACACCAACCGGGGCCTGCAGTTCCTGGATCTCATCCAGGAAGGCAACATCGGTCTGATGAAGGCCGTCGACAAGTTCGAGTACCGCCGCGGCTACAAGTTCTCGACGTATGCGACGTTGTGGATCCGCCAGGCGATCACCCGCGCGATCGCGGACCAGGCCCGCACGATCCGGATCCCGGTGCACATGGTCGAGACCATCAACAAGATGGCCCGCATCCAGCGCCAGCTGCACCAGGACCTCGGCCGCGAGGCCACGCCGGACGAGATCGCGGCCGAGATGGGGCTGCACCC
>JBOGIZ010000595.1:0-5274 GCA_050747805.1 Vicinamibacterales bacterium
GCGGAGTGCGGGGCGCGGAGGGCCGCGGAGGATGGGGGGCGGAGAGCGGCGATGAACTACTTCGAACGGGTATCGGAAGCCGCCGGCGTCGTCCGGACGCGCGCGGCCGGCACGCCGGATGTTGCCGTCGTGCTCGGCTCCGGTCTGGGAGATTTTGCGTCGAGGCTGCAGGACGCGGTCTCGATGCCGTACGGCGAGCTGCCGCACTGGCCGGCGTCAGCGATCGTGGGGCACGAGGGTCGGCTCGTGATTGGCACGCTGGCCGGGCGGCGCGTCGCGGCGCTCTCCGGGCGCGCGCACGTCTATGAAGGACACGACCTGCAGACAGTCACGTTCGCGATCCGAGTCATCGGCGTGCTTGGCGTCAAGGCGCTGATTCTCACGAACGCCGCCGGCGGGATCAACGCCGCGCACCTGACGCCCGGCACGCTCATGGTGATCGACGACCACATCAATCTGCTCGGCAGCAATCCGCTCGTCGGCCCCAACGACGATCGCTTCGGCGCGCGCTTTCCCGACATGACGGCCGCGTATTCCACGCGGCTGCGTGTCCTCGCCGACGAGACGGCGCGCGCGCAGGGTCTGAAGATTGGCCACGGCGTCTACGCCGCCGTGCACGGTCCGAGCTACGAAACGCCCGCCGAGATCCGGTTTCTGCGGACGATCGGCGCGGACGCGGTCGGGATGTCCACGGTACCCGAGACGATCGTTGCACGCCAGATGGGACTGGAGGTGCTGGGCCTCTCGTGCATCACGAACGCCGCGGCCGGCGTGCTGCCGCAGGCGCTCAATCACCAGGAAGTCATGGACGTCGCGCGTCGGGTGCGCGGCGCGTTCGCGGCGCTGCTGGAGGGAATCATTGGCCGACTCTGAGAAGTTGGACAGCAAACTCGCGCGCGAGCGTCGAGCGCAGAAGGATCAGCCGGGCACCGCCGATCACCGCGGCGAAGCCGCGTGGCAGCCGCTCGCGATCGACGCGGCGAGCGTCGGCGGCGACGACGACGCCGCGCTCGTGGCGGCCGCCGTCGATGCCCGAGAGCGGGCGCGCGCGCGCTTCTCCGGATTCAAAGTCGGCGCCGCGCTCGAAACCGCCGACCGCATCGTGATCAGCGGCTGCAACATCGAGAATGCCACTTACGGCCTGACGATGTGCGCCGAACGCGTCGCGCTCTACAAAGCATTGTCCGACGGTCAGGCCGTGTTCACGCGGATTGCGGTGGTTGCCGATACCGACGAACCGACGCCGCCCTGCGGCCCGTGCCGGCAGCTGCTCTGGGAATATTGCGGCGACATCGAAGTGATTCTCGCCAACCTGTCGGAGGTCAAGCGGCGGCTGCGCCTCTCGCAGCTGCTGCCTCTGCCGTTCGACGCGCGGTTGCTTGAACCCTGAACCGCAAGCCGTGACGTAAGATAAAACCATGCTCCCCACTATCGATCTCCAGGGCGATGCGATCGTCATGGTCGACCAGCGCAAGCTGCCGGGACAGGAGATCTACGTCCGCTGTCGAACCGCGCCGGAGGTTGCCAAGGCGATCCGCACGATGGTGATTCGCGGCGCGCCCGCCATCGGGGTCGCGGCGGCGTATGGCATCGCGCTCGGGATGCGGCGGAGCGCGACGAAAGGCACGCGGCAGTACGCGGTCGAGTTCCAGAAGATTTGCGATCTGATGGCCGCGACTCGCCCGACCGCGGTCAATCTGTTCTGGGCGATCGATCGTATGAAACGCGCCTTTGCCGAGGCCGCGCAGGCTGGAGCGGCGCCCGACGAAATCGCCGCACGCCTCGAGCGCGAAGCGCGGCAGATTCACGATGAGGACGTCGCCAGTTGCCGCGCGATGGGCGGCTACGGCGCCGAGATGGTGCCCGACGGCGCGCGCGTGCTCACGCACTGCAATGCCGGCGCCCTCGCCACGGCGGGGTACGGCTCCGCGCTCGGCGTGATTCGGGCCGCCGTCGAGCAAGGCAAGAAGATCGCCGTGTTCGCCGACGAGACGCGGCCGTTCCTGCAGGGCGCGCGCCTCACCGCGTGGGAACTCGTGCGCGACGGTATCAATACGACCGTGATCACCGAAAGCATGGCCGGGCCGCTCATGCGCGCCGGCGAGATCGATCTCGTGGTCGTCGGCGCCGATCGCATCGCGGCCAACGGCGACACCGCCAACAAGATTGGCACCTATACCGTCGCCGTCCTCGCGCACGAGCATAAGTTGCCGTTCTACGTCGCCGCGCCGCTGTCCACGGTCGATCTCTCGACGCCCGACGGCGATCGCATTCCGATCGAAGAGCGCGATCAGCGCGAGGTCAGCCACCTCGGCACCTCGCGCCTGACGCCGATCGGCGCGAAGATTCGCAACCCCGCGTTCGACGTAACGCCGCATCGCTACATCGCCGGCATCATCACCGAGCGCGGCATTCTCCGGCCGCCGTATACCGAGTCGCTCGCCCGCGTGGCTCGCTCCGAGTTCGCCGATGTCAACGTCCCGCTCCCAAAGGCCAACGGCACGAGGCCACAGGATCCGAGTGCCTGAATCGCGCGCATCCTCGATAGTTGGACGTTGGGAGACGTCTGGTTAGGGCATCGTCAGCGCCGACGGAGCGTTTCGCGGAGGGATCCCTCGGAGCCCGCCGGGGAAGCGTCAGATGGAAAAACGCGCTTGGAGCGGCCAGAAATCCGCACGGGGTGTACCACGCGAGGACTCCGGGGCCCCGTGCTGCCGCCGACAAGTCCGCGGCAGCGCGTTTTTCCGGCGCGCGGAGCGGGATCCCGCAGCGAAGTGTCCGTCGACGCGGCAGGCGCTAACGAGATGCGTTGGCAGTTGGGGAGTTGACGTGCAGATCCTCGCCATCGAAACGTCGTGCGACGAAACCGCCGCGGCGGTCATCGCCGAAACGGGCGAGCGCGCGAAGCCCTGGACGATCAAGTCCAACATCGTCGCGTCCCAGGTCGAGATACACCGCGAGTGGGGCGGCGTCGTCCCCGAGCTGGCGTCGCGGCAGCATCTGCGCGACATCTGCGGCGTGGTCGATCGCGCCCTCGCCGACGCCGGTCTTCGGTGGAAAGACATCGACGCGCTGGCCGTCACCCAAGGGCCGGGCCTCGTCGGCTCGCTGCTCGTCGGCGTCGCGTACGCGAAAGCCGCCGCCTGGTCGCTCGGCGTGCCCCTCGTGCCCGTGCATCATTTGGCCGGACACATCGAGTCACTCGTACTGCAGCACGGCGAGCTGCCGCTGCCCGAGGCGGTGCTCGTCGTCTCGGGCGGTCATACCAGCCTGTATTTCGTTCGCGAACCGGGCGAGTATCAGCTCATCGGCCGGACTCGCGACGATGCGGCCGGCGAGGCGTACGACAAAGTCGCGAAGCTGCTGGGCCTCGGCTATCCGGGCGGACCCGTGATCGATCGGCGTGCAAAGGAGGGCAACGATCGCGCGTACGCGTTTCCGATGCCGCGCATGACGCATCCCGATCGCAACCAACCGCACAGCACGGCGCCCCCGGGGCTGCTGCCGCCCGACGTCGAGCGCCGCGTGGACTTCAGTTTCAGCGGCTTGAAGACGGCCGTGATGCGGCTGGTGAGAAGCCTCCCTCGAGCCGACGCCCCGATCGACCCTCGCGTCGTCAACGACATCTGCGCCAGCTTTCAGCGCGTCGTCGTCGAGGCGCTCCTCGATCGCACGTTCGAGGCGGCCGGATGGCTCGGCGCGCGGAGTGTCGGAATCGCGGGCGGCGTTTCGGCGAACAGCCGGTTGCGCGCGGATGCCTCGGCGCGCGGCGCCAGACTCGGCGTGCCGGTGTTCGTACCGCCGCTGGCGCTCTCGACCGACAACGCCGCGATGATTGGCGCAGCCGCTCTGCGGCAGTTTCGGAAAGGCGTGACGGCCGACTGGAATCTGAACGCGCTCGCCTCGCTGCCGATGTAGCCATTGCCCATGAAGGTCTTCACCGATTACCTCTGGTTCAACACGAAGAAGCGCCAGGAATTCGTCCGCATCACGGATGATATCGCCGCCATTGTGAAGAAGAGCGGCGTCCAGGACGGGATGGCGCTCGTCTCGGCCATGCACATTACGGCCGGTGTGTACGTGAATGACTGGGAGAGCGGGCTGATCGAAGACTTTCAGGTGTGGCTCGAGAAGCTTGCGCCCTCGGGTCTCCCGTATAAGCATCACCAGACGGGAGAAGACAACGCCGACGCGCATCTCAAGCGCACGCTCATGGGACATCAGGTGACGCTTCCGATTACCGGCGGCGCGCTCGATCTCGGGCCATGGGAACACGTGTTCTATGCCGAGTTCGACGGCCAGCGCAAGAAACGCGTCGTGGTGAAGGTCATGGGCGAAGTCTGAATGTTGACCGAACTTCTGATCACCCTGGGCATGCTCCTGGTGCAGCAGCCCGCGGCGGCGCCTGCTCCCGTATCGCTCGAGGTCCACATCCGACTCTCGATCCAGAAGGATGATGCGCCGCTCGACGCGGCGGCGAGTCCTTACAGCAATTTTGGACCGCTGCTCGCGCAGCTGTTGACGCCGGAGGGGCCGGTCGACATCCAGTATCTGATTGCGCCCGACGAGTCTCGCGCCATCCTCGGCCGCCGGCTCGCGACGCTGTCCGGCGGCACGATTGTTCTCGAGCACGCCGGCGAGGCGGCGATCCGCGTGCTGAACCCGGAGAACAAGACCTGGTACGAGATTGCCGCGTCGAAGCCTGCCGGGCCGGCGTTCGGCCCGCCGACGATCCAGATTCAGCCTGCGAATGACGTCGCGATCATCGCCGGGCAGCAGGCCGCGCATTCCACGTTCACCGAGACGCTGTCCGTACCGCCGCCCCAGGGCGCCGCGATTCCACCGGCCTTCCAGGCCGAGCTGCGCTTGACGGGCGATCTCTGGACGACCGAGGCGTTTTCGGGATCAGGTTACGGTGCGGCCATGAAGACGCTGCAGGCGTTCGCGTCGTTTCCAGGAATCGACGCACTCACGGCGGGCGGACGCTTTCCGCTCAGACTGGTCTTGCGTTCGAACGTCATGCCGGGATATGAGATCCGCAGCGACGTCATGGCCGTGCAGCCAGTCCCCTCCGATCCGACAGCATTCGCCGTCCCCGCAGGGTACCTGCACGTCATGCCACCAGGCGGCCGCTGATTCACCAATTCAATTCACCAATTCGATTCACCAATTCGATTCACCAATTCGATTCACCAATTCACCAATTCACCAACTCAATTCACCAACTCACCAACTCACCAATTCACCAAATGTCTCTGTCTCGCCCCCCCGCAC
>JBOGIZ010000596.1:0-2631 GCA_050747805.1 Vicinamibacterales bacterium
GTCTAAGGTCGCGAGTTGGGATAGACATCCGTATCGCACTGTTAGCTCGCCGATCCTCGCAATCGTGCCTCTGATCATCCGCCGTCTTCGCGGTCCGTCACCGGCCCGCCTCATCGTGTCTCCGACATCGGGTCACACGCCGTCAGTTCACGGTCGCCGAGACCGGTTGTAACGCCGCCCAGAGAAAGCCTGCCAGCTCGCGCGCCACGGCCACCGCAATCTTGTTCTTCGGCTTGTGCTCGGCATCCAGCTTCCGAAACCGGCGGCACAACCGCTGTTGCGCCTTGTCGGCGATCGTAATCACACGCTTCGGCTGCCCTTTCCGCCGCTTGGCCAGCGCGATGCCGACGGCCGGGCGATGCTGATAGTGCCACGCCGTTTCCACGAGCAGGCGCCGGACAAGCGCGTTTCCGGCTCGCGTGATGCGGCCACGGCGGTGCTTCTCCCCGCTCGAGTGCTCGCCGGGGACCAATCCGAGGTACGCCATCAACGCCGGGGCCGACGTGAACCGGCGGAAGTCATGCAACTCGGCGAGAATAAGCATCGCCGTCAACGTATCAATGCCCCGGAAGCAGCGCAGCCAGCCCACCGGTTCCCGATACGGCGCCGTGGCCGCGATCTCGGCCAGACGCACATCCAACTCCGTGAGGCGCGCCTCGGTGTGATCGATCGCCAACAGATAATCGTCGACGACGACGCGCTCGGCCGTGTGCGTCCACGTCAGGCTGTCGATCCACTGACGGTGCGCACGGGTCCAGTTTTTCCCCGAGAAATGCAGCCCTCGGCGGAGCAGCAACTTGCCCAGCCGATGCCGACACCGCTGCAGGTCTTCACGCGCATCATCCCGGGCGCGCGCCAGGTCGCGGACCGCCTCATCTTCGGGCGTCGGCGGCTGCACCACCGTCAGCAAGCCCGCCCGACCGAGCTCGACCAGCTTCCGCGAGTCACGGCCATTCGTCTTCACCCGGTCCCCGGGTTTCCGCGGAATCAGCGCCGGCGCGACGACATCGCAGTGAATCCGCGGCGTCGTCAGCTGCCGTTGCAAGGCATAGCCACACGGCCCGGCTTCGTAGAAGACCTGCACCGGGCCTGGCGCCTCCCGCTCGAGCTTCCGGACCAAGCGGCGCACCGCCGGCGGCTCGTTCGCCAACTGCCACGTCACCGGCGCCTTCGCGGGCCCGACCAACATCGCGACGAACAGATCCTTCTTGTGTGCATCAATCCCGACGTGCGTGGTAACGTCCTTCATGACCGGCTCCCTTCGATGCGGCTCTGGCGCTCTCGAGCGCTAACCCGCGATATCAGGTGGCTCGTTCCACCGTGTTGCGTGCTTCGCAGCACGACAACGTTACGATGGAGAGCCGGTCACTCCATAGTGTCTAGTTGCCCATGCGCCCGACCCTCTGGACCACCCTTTGGCGCCAGACGATCGACGCAAAACGCCAATCCACGCGCGAGGGCGCGTCGAATTGGGGTGCGCGGCGCCACTGGCGCCCTAACTGTTCAGCTGTGACGTGAAATGTGACGCAACCCGGTCGAAAGATGCTCGTTTATCGTGATCGACCGATGTTGATGACGATGGGTTCGTGGCGCGCAAATCCGCGCAAATCACTGAGTCGTGGGATCTTCATCGTCATTGGTCGCGCTCGGTAGATTGCCGGAGTCACTACTACGAACCAGGAGGTCGCAGGTTCGAGTCCTGCAGGGCGCGCCACTTTTGTTTCCTAGGTCTATTCCGCACGCCGAGACGGACTTCGCCTTTTCGATCTCTCCCGATCCCGCGTCGATCCCGCGCCGGCGCGCGTCTCCTCGCCGTCGAGCGCGCGGAGTTCGAGCGCAGGCTCGGCGCCCTGGCGCGCGTGATGCGCGAGGCCTGACCGCGCCCTACTTCACCGGCCCGACCGTCCCTGCAATCTGCTTCGCGAGCGCGTCGTCCTGACCGCTCGGCACGGTGACCTGCACAGTGCAGGCCGGCGTTCCCGCCACCTGCGCGGTGTACGTGATCTGCGACGGCACCTTGCCACTCGCCGTCGTCGGCGCGGCGGTGAAGAACGTGCGCGCCGGCGTGTTCTCGATGACCGTCACCGCGCCGAGCTGGTGCAGTCGCTCCGCGCTCATCGGCTTCGTCGGGTCTTGCTGCACGCCCGCGAGTACGACGGCCTTGTGATAGTTGGCCGCCAGCGCGCTCCCGGTGAGCACGCCGTCGCCGATCGTCCACGCTCCGGGAACCGATGCCTGGCAGCGGCCGCTCCGGTCTTTCACGGTCTTCCATCCCACCGGAGCCTGGGCGCCCACGCCGATGGCGGTGGTCCCTGCGATGACCGCGACGATCGCGGTCCGTCGTCCGAAGCTCATGTCGCTGCTCATCAAGGTGTCCTTCCGGGTATCCGTCCGGCGGGAAGCCGATTCGGTATTTTAGCGAGAATGCGAATGACAAACGCCTTCTGGGTCCAGGACTCTGAACCCCGCGGCGATGCTGGCCGACATGAGCGACGACATCGACTGGCACGGCGCCGTCGGTCGGCTCCAGTCGTCGTCCCGGTCACGGTCGAACGCGGATGTAGTGGGTGGGCTAATGCTTGCTTCTATCGTCGCCGATGGTCGCGTCCCGCCTCAGCATCTACTCGAGAC
>JBOGIZ010000597.1:0-2398 GCA_050747805.1 Vicinamibacterales bacterium
CGGCTATGCCGCGCAGTGCGCCGCGCTCGATGCCGCCGCGAAAGCCGGCGGCGCGTCGAGCTTCGCGTCGGCGGCCCTCAACGCGCGGCGCGCCATCATCGAGTCGGCTCTCGGGGCCGCGAAGATCGAGCGCCTGCCGCCGCGCCCGAACGGCGGGCACGTGGCCGGCGATCTGATGGCGCACTATTTCCACTCATCGGACGCGGAGGATCTCTGCTACCGCCGCGCGATTGGGCGCGACAACTGCCGCGGTCTGCCCGGATCCGAAAACGCGCCGGCGCCACTTTCGCGCCGCCGCTGAACGCACCAAGCACCGAGCATCAAGCACGAAGCACCGACCTATGCCATCCTTCGACACCGACGTGCTGATCGTGGGCGGCGGCATCACGGCCGCGATGCTCGCCGAGAAACTGAGCGAGCTCAAGCCGGGCCTGCGCATCATCGTCGCCGAAGCCGGCGCGCGCATTTTCGACTTTGAAAGCCGGATGCAGTATCGGGATCGGAGCCTTGCCTACGGCGAGAACGCGTGGCCCGGCGACTTCATCGACGATCAGGGGGCGGCGGGCATCATCTCACGCACGATGGCGGTGGGCGGCAGCGCGCTGCATTTCGGCGGCGTGATGAACCGGTTCTCCGCCGAAGATCTGACGCTGAAATCGCGCTACGGCCTCGCGATCGACTGGCCCGTCGAATGGGCGGATCTCGAGAAGCATTACTGCGAAGCGGAGCGGCGCATCGGGGTATCCGGCGAGCCGAGCCCGCTCGCCCAGGATCGCATGTCGGCGCCGTATCCGATGCCGGCGATGCCGCTCTCGTACAACCTGCGCGTGCTCAAGTCGTGGGCCGACAAGAGCGGCATTCCATTCTGGAGCACGCCACAAGCCAAGAACACGCGTCCGTACGGCGGGCGCATGCCGTGCCAGCGGTGCAACACGTGCGAGATCTGCCCCACCGGGGCACGCTATTCGCCGGACTTCACCTACAAGCAGCTGCTGGCGGCGAAGAAGATTGAACTGCACGACCGCACGCTGGTGCGGCGCCTCGTGGCGGCGCCAGGACGGCGCACGATCGTATCCGCGCAGGCCGTGTCGGAAAAGGGGAACGGCGAGCCGATCGAATATCGCGCGCGCACGTTCGTCGTCGCGTCGGGCTACGCCTGGTCGTCGCACCTGCTCCTGCTGTCGGAGCTCGCGAACAGCTCGGGCCTCGTCGGGAAGTACATGACCGGGCATGCCTTCATCGGGGGACAGATCGAGCTCGACGCCGACATCTACCCGGGCATGAACGAGCAGCACAGTCTCATCTCACGCCGCTTCTTTCGCTGCGCGGCCGACGCGCCCTACGTTCGCCACGACCTGCGCGTCTGGGAAAGCTCGGCGGGCCGCGATCCGCGCTTGAAGGACGCGAACGGCACGCCGCTGCTCGGCGACGCGCTGCTCGCCGACTGGCGGTCGCGGACCACGCGCGGAGCGGCGCGGGTCCGCGGGTACTACGACGTGCACCCATCGGCCGAGAGCACGCTCACGCTCGATCCGTCGAAGAAGAACCGCTGGGGCGATCCGCTGCCAATCATCCGGCACGAGCTCGACGACAAGACGAAGGCCCGCGCCGCCGCCACGCACGATCACATCGTCGGCGTCTTCAACGAGCTCGCGAAGGCGAACAACGGAAAACTGCTCGGCGTGAGCCAGGGCAACTATCTCGACCATCCGTCCGGCGGATGCCGCATGGGGACCGATCCCGCGGCGAGCGTATGCAACAGCTACGGCCGCACGCACGATCACGAGAACCTGTTCGTGGTGGGATCGCCGACGCAGCCGACCGGAGGCTGCACGAACGCGACGCTCACGTTCGTGGCGCTGACGCTCCGGTCGGCCGATCAGATCGCACGAACCTGAGAACGGCTTCTACTTCTTCGCGACGCCCAGCCGGCCGAGTTCCGCAGCCATGTCCTCCGCCGACGTGGCGACGTGCTTGTTGACGTCCTTGTCGATCGCCAGGATCCGGCCGTCCTTGCCGATATAGAACGTCCAGCGGTTGGCGACGCCGTACTGATCGTTCAGCACGCCGTACGCGTGCGCCGTGGCTTTCGTCGGATCGCTCAGGATCGGGAAGTCGGCTTCCTTTTTTTCGACGACGCGCTGTCCGAGGTTGACGCTGGTCGCCTTGGCGAACTCGATATTTTTGTCCAGCGGATCGACGCTGGCCATGAAATAGGTGACGTCGTACTGGCGGATCATGTCGCCGTGCTCGGCCAGCGACTTGCACTCGATCGTGCAGCCGGCCGTCAGCGCCTTCGGAAACCACGCGAGCACCACGGCCTGCTTGCCGCGGAAATCAGCGAGCGTGTAGGTGTTTCCATTGCTCGCCTGCAGCGTGAAGTTCGGCGCCATGTCGC
>JBOGIZ010000598.1:0-8292 GCA_050747805.1 Vicinamibacterales bacterium
TTCTGGAGGAGTGGGCGCGCGTCGGCCGGACGACGATTCTGAACGCCGACACGGTCACGGGGCCGCTCATCACGATCGAGCTCATCAATGTGCCCGAGCGCGAGGCCCTCGACACGCTGCTGCGATCGGCGAGCGGCTATATTGCCGCGCCGCGCGCCGTGCCGATGGCGGGCGCGTCGATGTACGACCGTGTCACGATCATGGCGGTCAGTCATCCTCCGGCCGCGACCATGGCGATCGTGCCCCCGCCACCGGTGTTCCAGCGTCCGCCGACACCGAACGACGATGACGACGCCCCGGTCAACATGATGCTGCAGCGCGAAATCATGCAGCGCGAACAGGAGGCGCGGCCGGTGGGAAATCCGGCGTTTGCGCCCTACCCGGGCATGCAGCCGGCGGCCAATCAAGGTCCGGCGACCAGTGCGCAGCCAGGGGCGACCAATACGCAGCCGGGCGTCATCATGACGTCCCCGACACCTGGTGCGCTCCCGAAGCCGGCCTCACCGAACGGGGCCCGTCCGGCTGGCCCCGGCGGTCCGGGCGGCGGCGTTTAAGCGAATTTCCACGACGTCTTCTAAGGACCCGGTCAGGAATAGGTTGGTCGTTGTGGGCGTCGAGGCGCCCGCCCGGCGAGGCGCGAGGAGCGCGCATACCGGGAGTATGGAAGCGACAAGCAACGAAGCCCGGCGGGATGCATCGGCGGCCACAACGATCAAGTTATTCCTGATCGGGTCCTAACCTCCAGTTCCCAAGCCGATTTCGTTTGGGAATTGGCAGTTGTGTCCGTGGGAGCTGACTCCTACAATCCCCTATGCCCAGCCCGCAGCCCGTCCGTCGTGGAGAGTACGCGGCGCGGGGCGACTATCATCGGGCGCTCGATCCCTCCTGGGAGTTCTATCCGACGTATCTGGCGAAGGTTGCCTTCGTGCGGCGCTACCTTGACGCGCTGCGCGCGGCCACGCGCGTGCTCGACGCGGGATGCGGCGAAGGGGTCCTCATCGAGGAGTATGCGGGACGCCTCGACATGACGGGGGTCGACGCGAACTACTCGTCCGCGAAGGTCCGCCCCGGGTCGCTGACCTCGCTGCCGTTCGCGGACGGATCGTTCGACCGCGCGCTCTGTCTCGACGTGCTCGAGCATCTCACGTACGACGATCAGCCTCGCGCGCTGAAGGAACTGCATCGCGTGCTCTTGCCGGGCGGCGAGCTGCTCGTCTCGGTCCCGAACTTGGCGCACCTCCAGTCGCGCATCCAGTTTCTGCTGCGCGGGCGGCTGATTCGGACCGCTTCGGAATTCAAGCATCCGGGCGACCGGCCGATAGTCGAGTACCTGGAGCTCGCGAAGCGAGCGGGATTCACGCTCGCGGGGCGAACAGGGATCTTTCCGACCGTTCCCGTGTTGACGCACTACGTGCGGCGACATCCGCGCCGGCTGCAGCCGCTCCATCGAGCGCTCACGCGGCTGCTGCCCGTGCCTGGCTGGTGTCTGCTCAACATGCTGACCCTCCGGAAGAGCTGAACGCGCCGTACCAATGCTAGAATTTAAATCTCGAGCAGCGTTGAACACCCCACTGGCCGTGCTCCCGTACAACGCGTTTGATTCACTGGTGGTTCGCACATGATCGGCCGCCGCACGCTGATCGTCAATCCGCCGCTGGTGAACGGCATCGCGTTCACGCGCCAGGGCCGCTGCCAGGAGCGCGAAGAAGTGCTCGGCACGACGAAGCCCCCGTACACGTCCGCGCTGCTCGCGGCGCTGCTCCGCAAGGCGGGCGTCGATGTCAGGCTCTGCGATCTCACGGCGGAGCGCCGGTCGATCGACGATCTGATTGAACGGCTCGATCGCGAAGGGTTCGCGCCGACGCTTATCCTGTTTCCGAGCACGACGCCGACGCTCGACGCGGACGCGGCCGAGATGGCCCGGCTCAAAGCTCGCTATCAGGCGCCGCTCTTCTGCTTCGGTCCGCACGCCTCGACGACGCCGCAGGCATCGATGGCGCGGGTGCCGGCCGTCGACGGTATGTTCGTGGGCGAGCCGGAGGACGCCGTCCTGGCCCTCGCGCGGCTCGAGTCGGTCGAGGACCTGTCGTCGGTCGCGAGCCTGACCTGGCGCCGCGGCGGCGAAATCGTTGCGCATCGCGCGCACGGCGCATTTTCGGATTTTCTCAATCTGCCTTACCCCGCCTGGGATCTGGTCCCGCTCAAGCTCTATGCGCTCCCGCTCGTGAACAAGCCGTACGTGCTCGTCGAAACGAGCCGCGGCTGTCCGTACTCGTGCGATTTCTGCGTGGCGCCCATCCACCAGAGCCACAAGTTCCGCGAGCGCAGCGCGACATCGCTCGTCGACGAAATCGAGCGCGGCTACCGCGAATTCGGGATCGATTTCTTCTATCTCTGGGGCGACACCGTCACGCTCAACGTCAAATCGTTCACCGCGTTCTGCGACGAGCTCATCGCACGCCACCTGCCGATCCGGTGGTTCGGCAACGCGCGCGCGGACAACCTCACCGACCCCGCCTTCGTGCACCGGCTGAAAAAGGCGGGCTGCTGGATGCTGGCGCTCGGTATCGAGACCGAATCCGACGACATTCGCAAGCATATGGTCAAGCGGCTGGAGCGGCAGAAGATCCAGGCGGCGTTTCGCAACATGCGCGACGCGGGCATTCGCTCGTTCGCATTTTTCATCTTCGGCTATCCAGGCGAATCGCGCGAGAGCATCGAGCACACGATCGACTACGCGATCGAGCTCGATCCGGATTTCGCCAACTTCTATCCGGCGGTCCCCTACCCGGGCACGGCGTTGCACGAGAAGGTCGTGCGCGAGGGGCTGCTCGTCGACGAGGACTGGTCGCGGATGGAGTACTCGTACTACCTGTTGCGCGGCAACGGCCTCGACGAGCGGGTGGTGATGGAGGCGATCAATCGCGCCAAGCGGCGCTTTTTCATGCGCCCCGCCTACCTGCGCCGCCGCGTCGGCGATCTCCTGAAGCTCGCCGTCACCAAACCGTCGATCGTCGGCCAGATCGCCTCGCGGACGCTGCTCGGCGCGAAAGTCCCGCAGGCCGCTTCGCCCACCATCCCCGGCGCGCTGGTATAGGCTCTGTCACAATCCTGGCCACCGCGAGCGAGCGCCGCGATCATCAAAGGCTCATGCGCTCGAGTTGCGTGGACGTCAGCACTCGATGTTCGGGGGTTCGCGTCCGGTGCGCGCGCCGGAACGCCCGAAGATCCCGCAGCTGCTTCAGGAATCCGATGGCCTCCCGCAGATTCATCTTGCTCTGGCCGGCGCTCCGCCCGGTGAATACGTACGGTGCTTCGACGACCAGCCGGGGTTCGCTGCGGATGAGCAGCTCGAGACAAATCTTGAAGCCGCCCGCCGAGATCGCCACATCGCGCGCGAGATCGCGCCGCATCAAGAAGAATCCGGACGTCGCGTCGCGGACTGGGGTGACCAGGCGCGCGAGCGCGCACGCGAGTCTCGACATGAGCACCCGCGACACTTCCCAGTGTCGCGTGCCGCCCCCGGGCACGTATCGGCTCCCGATCACGAGGTCGGCGGCTGTCTGCTGCATCGCCGCCAACAGCCGCGGCACGAGCGCCGGCGGATGACTCAGGTCGGCATCGATCACGCCGACAATCTCACCCGTCGCCGCGCGGAATCCTTCGACCACCGCCGTCCCGAGTCCGAGCTTCCCCGAGCGGTGCAGCACTTGAATCGGATATTTCGATGCGAGCTCGTCGGCGAGCTGGCCTGTTCCATCGGGCGAGTTGTCGTCGACGATCACGAGCTCTCCCTCCACGCCGTCGTGCTGGTAGGCATCGAAGACGGCGCGGACCAGCTCTCGGAGGCGATCGCGTTCGTTGTAGGTCGGAACGACGAGGGACAAGGTCGCGGCGGTGGCGATACGCGCGGTCAAGAAAGCGGCTCGTCAGCACTATAATTCATCGATTCCCTGCATGCCTACACGTCTGCTACCGGCAGTCTTCGCCGACCATACGCGATGACGCCGCGCAGATTCGCCGCGGCGCTCGGCGGCATCGCGCTGCTGGCGCTGACGCTCCGGATCGTCTATCCGGCGGCCGATCCGCCGTGGCGCGCGACGGTCGGCATCGTCTGGCACGACGAAGGCGCGTGGGTCCACAATGCGCGCAACAAAGCGCTCTTCGGCACGTGGCGGCTCGACGAATGGAATCCGGTGTATATCGCGCCGGTGTTCACCGCGCTCGAGTACGCGTCGTTCGCGCTGTTTGGCGTCGGCGTGCAGCAGGCGCGGCTGGTCAGCGAACTCGCCGGCGTGCTGTCGGTGATCCTGCTGGCGCTCGGCGTCCGGCGCATCGCCGGGAACGCGGCGGCGATCATCGCGGCGGCGCTCGTCGCAGCGAACTACGTCTACGTCATGTACGACCGCGCGGCGATCATGGAAGCGCTGATGGTCGCCTTTATCGTCGCCTCGTGGTATTGCTCCACGGAGGCCGAGCGGCATCCGGCATGGGGCGCCGCCGCCGGCGTGATGGCGACGCTGGCATTTTTCACCAAGGCCGCCGCGGCGTTCTACGTGGCGGCGCTCGCGTTCGCCGCGGTCGTGCGTTTCGTCCCGGCGTGGTCGCCGGATCTCGACGCGGAACGACGGCGGTCACGCATCCGCGCCGTGTGGACGCTGGCGGGACTTGCGGCGGCCTTCGGCCTCATCGCCGCGTTCTTTGTCCTGCCGCACTGGGCTGACTACCGCTTCTACAACTGGCAGGTCTCGGTCACACGAAAACCGTCGTACGGTTTCGCGTCGATTGCGCAGCGGATCACGTGGTTCCCGATTCTGCACGACACGTTCAGCCGGATGTGGCCCGTTCTGGTGCTTGGCGTGTTCGGCGCCTGGAGCATCGTCGTCCGCTGGCGCGCGGCGCACGATCCGGAGCGCCTCCTGCTGTTGTGGGTCGCCGTCGGATCGGCGGAACTGCTGATCCACGATGTCGGGAACGAACGGCGGTTCGTGTTTCTCATTCCGGCACTGATCGCGCTCGCGGCGCTCGTCCTCGCGCGGGGTGCGCTGCTGCCGCCCGGAGCGCGCGCGGTCGGCCGCCGGGCGCTGCTCATGGTCTCGCCCCTCGTCCTCTACACGGCGTACGTCGTTGCAGGACCGGTGGTACGGCTGGCGTTTCTCGATCAGGTCCACAATCACGTGCTCCACTCGGCTGTGCGCCTCGCGGCCGCCGGTGCGTTCGCGCTTGGCGTCGCGACCATCGCCGCGTGGCCCGCTCTCGCGGCGCGGCTGACCGCGGTCGGAACTCGTCCGCGCGCCGCCGTCGCGCTTGTGATCCTGCTGCTGGTGTGGGACCTCGGGCAATTCGGCGACTGGGCGCTCAACCGCACGTACAAGAACTACGAGGCGTCGATCGCGCTGGGACGTGCGCTGCCGCCGGGAACGCTCGTCCAAGGGAAGCTTGCGAACGGCCTCGACCTCGAGAATCGCATCCGGCCGATCTTCATCGGCCATGATTTCGGAAATTTCGCCGACCGCAAGCAGCGGAGTGACGTGCGGTATATTCTGACATATATCGATCCCAGCATTGGTTATGAGGGTTCCCAGATCGAGGATGTGCTCGCGGCGTACCCGGACTGGCGCATCGTGATGACGTTCGACGTCGCGGAGACGCCTTCCGGCCACGATCGCGCTGCCCTGATCGACAAGCGTGCGGGTCATTGACGAGCGCGCCATCAAGGCGCACGCCGACCTGCGATTCCGCTCTGAATCCGACTACGCGCTGTTCGAGTACTACCGCAGCGCGAAGGTCATCGCGTTTCTGGAGCGCGCGGGCGTCGTCGTGAGCGGCCGTGTCCTCGATGCCGGCTGCGGCGGCGGTGGAATGCCGTTGTCGCTCGCGGAGGAGGCGCGCGAGGTTGTGGGCATCGACCCGTGCAACCGCTTCGGCGACGCCGGCATGCGCTTGGCGCGCGAGCGCGGCATGCGCCGGCTGCATTTTGCGCTGGCCGACGGCATGGCGCTTCCGTTTCCCGACGGCGCGTTCGATCTCGTCTTGTCCCACGCGGTCATCGAACACGTTTCGGATGCCGCGCTGTACCTAGGGGAATGTGCGCGCGTACTGTCGCCAGGCGGCCGCATGTATCTGTCGACGTCGCCATATCTGTCCTTTGCAGGGGCGCACCTGCCGCGGCTGAAAGTACCGATTCCGCTGCATCTGCTCGCGGGGCGCCGCGCGGCGTTTGCGACGTTCAGGTTTCTCGCGCGGCACGCCGCGTGGACGCTGAAGGAGCCGGCGAACGAAAATTCGTTCGTCAAGCTGGCCCGGAAAGGCGAGAACAAACACGACGACCTGCTCGAAAAAGTCCGCGTCTCGACGCTCCGCGCGCAGATCGCGCGGGCACGCTTGTCGATCATTCGGGAAGAGCTCCACGTGACGGCGACGATTCGCCGTCTTCCGCCCGCGCTCGCGCGCGCCGTGCGCGACAATCGGTTGATCCGCGACGTCTTCATCAGCAACATGGAGTACGTGCTCGCGAAGCGTCCGGCATGAAGATCGACGCGCGAGCCGGCAGGAGGGTGCGGCAGGCGGCAGCCTGCGGTAGAACGTAATGCGGGATGTGTTCGCGGACGTGGACCGCTACCGGACGGACGATCGGCGCGCCGTCGATGCGCTTTACCGCCGCGTGTTTGGAAGCGACGCCGCCGAGGGCAGCCGGCTGCGCTGGGAATGGCAGTATCGGCGCAATCCGAACAATCCTGGGGGCGAACCGGAAATTTGGGTGGCCCGCGAAGGCCCGGCAATTGTCGGTCAGTACGCGACCATGCCGGTGCGCGTGTCGATCAAAGGACGCGAGGTGCGCGGATCGTGGGGCATGGACGTCATGGTCGCGCCCGAGCGGCAGCGCCGCGGTCTCGGCGAGGTGCTGTTCCGCACCTGGGATCGCAATGTCGGCGCGTCGCTCGGCCTTGGACTCTCCGACGCCTCGTACCGTCTGTTCCAGAAGTTGCGATGGCCGGATGTCGGACCGGTGCCGTGCCTCATCAAACCGCTGACGCGCCGCGCATTCCGCCATCCCCGCTGGCCGCCCGCGATCAACCGTCTCGTCTCCGCCGTCACGTGGCCGATCGTGCTCATTGTGTCGCGCGCGCGGCCGCTGCGCGCGGAAGTGCGCAGCATCTCGCGCTTCGACGACGGCTTCACGGCGCTGTGGGACAGGCTCGCGCCGAAGTTCGACCTGGCGGTTCGCCGCGACGCGGCCTATCTCAATTGGAAGTTCGCGTCGGCGCCGCACGTGCGGTATTCGATCGCTGCGCTCCTGCGCGACGGTACGCCTGCCGGATATGCGGTGTACCGGCACTTGCACGAGCCGCGCGGGCGCGTGACGCTGCTGGCCGACTTTCTGGCCGATCCCGACGACGAGCGCGGATTGCTGACGCTGCTCCGTTGGATCGACCGCGAAGCGATCCAGGCCGATTCCGACAAGATCCGGACATTTGCCATGCACGCCGCGTTCAGGCGCGTGCTGAGGCGTTCGGGCTACTTCCAGGTGAAATCCACCATGGAATTCGTCGCGAAGATCAACGACGGCGCGACGACGCCCGAGTTCTACGAACATACCGATCGCTGGCACGTAACCCTCGGCGATTCCGACCAGGATCGATGACGCGCCCGGTATGCATCTGCTAGTCGGCATCGATACGGAAGGCGACAACCAGTGGGACGCGGCCGCGCGGGCGGACCAGCGCTTCGAGAACATCTACGCGCTCCCGGCGCTGCATGCGATCTTCGAGCGGCACGGCGTGCGCCCAACCTACGTCATCACCTATCCAGTGGCGCGCGATCCGAAGTCCGCCGACGTACTGCGTGCACTGCTCGAACGCGGTACCTGCGAAATCGGTGCGCACCATCACGCATGGGAAACGCCTCCCTGCAGCGTCAATGACGTGCGGCGCCATCCGTACGCGTCGAGCCTGCCGCTGCCGCAGTTCGAGGAGCAGCTCGCCGTCCTTACCAACACGATCGAGTCCGCTATCGGCCGGCGCCCGGCTTCGTATCGCTCCGGACGGTTCGGATTCTCCGCCGCGCACACATCCGCACTCGAACGGCTTGGCTACACCGTGGAATCGAGCGTGGCGCCGCTCTTTTACGAAACACACAAAGGCGGCCCAGACTTCGTCGACGCGCCGCTGACACCGTACTTCCTGTCCTACGACAGCCCGACGCGGCCGGGCACCAGCAGCGTGCTCGAAGTGCCCGTGTCCGCGGCACTTGATCGCGCGCTGCCGCGCGCGCTGCAGCGCGCCTATGCGC
>JBOGIZ010000599.1:0-7033 GCA_050747805.1 Vicinamibacterales bacterium
AAGCCGGCCGATCAGGTTGTAGTACGTTCTTCGGACGAAGTAGAAAAGCGGCGACTCGCGGCTGGCGGTTTTTTGCGCGAGCACAATCTTGTAGCCAGCCTCCCACTTGCGAACGAACGCGGGGATCAGCTCCGGCGGATCTTGCAGATCGGACGCCATGATGACAACCGCATCGCCTCTGGCTTGCAGGAAGGCGTGATAGCCGGAGCGAATATGACCGAAGTTGCGATTGTTGATAATGACTTTCACCCGGGGATCCGCGACGGCGAGGCGCCGGAGTACAGCGACCGTGCCGTCGGTCGACGCATTGTCGATGAACAGAATCTCGAAGGCGTAATCAGGCAGTTCCCTGGTGAAAGCCGCACAGATGCGGTCGTACAGCTCGGCGACGTTCTCTTCTTCGTTATACGAGCCGGTGACGACGCTAATCAGCTTCATACGGCGTCACCAAGCGGTCCATCCGCCGTCCACCGCAAGATTGACGCCCGTAATGTAGCTGCCCTGATCGGAGAGCAGCAGGAGAACTGCCGGCGCGACCTCGTCTGAGCGCGACATCCGTCCAAGCGGGCTCAAGCGCGAGAAGTTCTCGACAAATTGCGGCTGGTGGTTGTTCGCAACGCCGTGGGGAGTCACGCTGTTGACTCGAATCCGATCCGGCGCGAGATAGCAGGCGAGGTATCGCGTAAGGGAGTGCACGGCGCCTTTGGTCGCGACGTAGGTCGGCGGGCAGCCGAGATTCGTGCCGGTGTATAGATCCGGATTCGGCGACACCACCGCGTAAGTCGACGAGAAATTCACGACGCTGGCGCCTTGCGCCTTGCGGAGCGCGGGCGTCAGATGTTTCATCATCCAGAAAATCGAAAATACGTTGGCGGCGAAGATATCCTGCAGCTCGGAAAGAGACGTGTCCTTGATGTCGTGAAAAAAGGACTGGGATTTGTACTGAACGGCGTTGACCAGCCCGTGCAGGGTCCCGGAGAACGATTCCTCTGTCATCACCGCCGCCGTGCGCGCCGCCTCTTCGCGGCCCACATCAATCGTTGCCTGCAGGATCGTTTGCCCGGCGTGCTTGGCCGCCAGTGACTCGCGAAGCGCCGCGTTGGCCGGCGATGTGTCCAGGAGAAGGAGATTCGCGCCGCTCGCGGCGAGCTGGCGGCAAAGCTCGGATCCGATCAGACCGGCGCTGCCGGTCACGAGAACGTTCTTTCCAGACAGACTCACTTCCATGTCGCTTCCTCCGACAACGCGCGAGCGGCCGCAATCGTCTCGAGGCTCGCGAAGACGCTCTCCAGTTCGAAATCGTCGAACGTCGCCTCGAGCAGGCGGCTCCACATTTCGACATACATCGCGTCGACTCCGGGATCGACCGGATATGACGCGGTTGTAGGGGTATCGCCGTGCCACTCCGTCACCGAGACCTCGGGCTGACCGAATCGCCAGGACCACACGCCGCGCTCGAACACGACCTTGCAATAGCGATCGGCCGGACGCTCAAAGAAATTGAGGCTGACGTTCGCGATCGGGCACCGGTCGAGCGACATCAGCAGGTGCGCCGCGTCCTCCACATCGGTCTCGTGGAGAGCAAGTCGCCTAACGCTGGCTCCGTGCACGATCCCGTCTCCGAATAAATGATGCATGAGATCGATCTCATGAATCGAAGTCAGCAGCACGCCGCCGCCAAGCTCACGGCGCGACGCGTACGTCTGCCGGTAATCCTCGTACGGATGCCAGCCCGGCATGAACGTGCCGAAATGGGCATGGCATTCGAGCGCCCGACCGAGTGCGCCCGCAGCCATGATCGCCTTCAGGCCAGTGATGGCGGGATGAAACCGAAGCTTGTTGCCCGGCACAATCCGAACGTCCGCGTGCCGGGCGATAATCTCGCGAGCCGCCGGTTCCTCTTCCGGAACACAGAACGGCTTTTCCATCAGCACGATCGGCGCGAGATGGGCCTTCAGCACATCCCGAAGCGTGTCGAGGTGCATCGACGAGGGGTTGGAGATTACGACCAGATCGAATCTCGACGAATAGAACGTCGCGCGATCGATTTCCTCGACGTCCTCGGGATTGTCCTGCAGCGCGCCAAGGCGGGTTCGATGCGTCTGAATACGAACGTCGGGAAGCAGCGCTCGCAGAAGTCGCGCGTGACGGCGTCCGATCGAGCCGAGGCCGATGATCCCGACGCGTTCCAGCCGCGGGTGCCTTTGTGCCGGCTCGGTCATGCGGCCTCCACGGCCCGCACGGCGTAACACACCAGATCGATGCCCGCGTCGCCGTGACTGCGAAGATAGAACCTGTAATCAGCCGCGTAGCGCGAGAGACGAAGCGGCAGCTCGAACAGGTCCCGAGGGCGATGATAGGTCGCAATCGCGACGACCGGCTGCGCGGCGGCCAGCGTCCGATCGGCACCGCGAAGCACGTCATCCTCGCCGCCTTCGACGTCGATCTTTATGTACGTCGGTCGGCCGAGGCGCAGATCGTCGAGCCGCGCGCAGCGAACAGACGTGTCGCCGTGGACATCAAGTCTGGACGTGGCGGACCCGTTGCCGTCGAAACATGTCGTTCCTGAGCTCGCCCCAACAGCGATCCGGTGGATCTCTATCGCAGCGCTCGGCCTGTACGCTGACGCCGCGTCCTTTAGCCGCGCAAAATTCCCAGGATCGGGCTCGAATCCGTCGTACCGACGCAAGGATGGGCCGGCAAACCGGACAAGTGTGCCGAGCGTATCGCCGGTGTACGCGCCGATGTCGATGAACGACGCGCAATGTCGTGGCTCGATGACTCCGGCCGGGAAATACTGATCGTCGTACGTGGGAATGGCGAGCTGCGACGGATCCAATGCCGCCCGCCACGCGAGATGGGCCTGGAAGTGCTGCCGCGATTCGTCGTCGCTGAGCAGCTCGAACGCCCCCGCGCACTGATGGCCGTCGTCCTCGCGGAAAGCCTCGGGATCCAGAAAGAACCGCGGCCAGATCTCGGGAAGCCGCGGAATGGCCTCGATAAAGTGCAGAATTCGATCTGCGCCGAGGACCGAATACTGCTCCCGGACGGCAGCGATCTCCTTGCCGATGCGACCGATCGTCAGTACGTGGACCGCTTGCCGCCCGAACCGTGGGACCGCCTCGGACGGCGCCATGACAGGCACGCCGCCGATCCGCGCTCCCCATTTGTCAGGGCCATTATCGGCGAACGCGAAAACCGGAACCTTGGCCGAACGCAGCGCATCGAGAAATTGTCGCCCGACCGTGCCCGCTCCCGCGAGTACGACTCCCTCGCGACCCTCCAGCAGGTCCGGCGAATCATCGCGAGCACGGCGGCGACGCTCGAACAGCTCGCGAAAACCGTCGGCGACGGTCATTTCGAGACGTCCGCCCATGTGAGCACGTGATCGGCTTCGAGTTCGCGCGACGTCCGCATGCCCACGATCTCGTCCCAGAATTGCGGACTGATGCCGGTGCCTGGGCGTTTGTACGTGAGGCTCGAAGCCTCCAACACAGCACCTGCGGCGAGGGCTTTCGTCGTCACTAGGCTTCGCCGCGCGTACAGCCGCGCGGGCATCTCCTCGTCGAGCGGCGCCTTGTGATCGCTCCCGCCGAGGAGATCCCGGACCAGGGCCAGTCGGGCGAACAACCGGCGGGCGTCGCCTTCGTCCATCGCGTGATAATGATCGTTGCCCGGCAGAGACTTGTCGTGCGTGAAGTGTTTCTCGAGCACACGCGCGCCTACCAGATACGCCGTCACGAGGGATGTCATCTGGTCGTCCGGCAGCGTGTGATCGGAATATCCGATCACGAGATCGGGGTACGCGCGAGCCAGGCCCGCGATCATCGCGAGATGCGCGTCGGTATTGCGCGTCGGATAGTTCAACACGCAGTGCAGAAGTCCAATCGCGGGACAGCCGTGCCGCCGCAGCTCGGCGATGGCGTCGTCGATCTCGCCCAGCGTCGACGCGCCGGTCGAGAGCAGCACTGGCTTCTGCTTGCGCGCGATGCGGCGCAGGAATGGCACGTTCGTCAGATCGGCTGATGCGATCTTGAAGTACGGCATCAGCTCGTCGAGAAAGTCCACCGCTGCGTCATCGAAGGGCGTCGATACAAAGTCAATTCCCGTTTCGCGGCAGCACGCGGCAAGCGCGCGGTAGTCGCCTTCGCCGAATTGGTCGTACCGACTGAACAGCGCGAATTGACTCGTTGACGCTTCTTGTGCCGTGTCCCAGTAGGCCGGACTGTGTCGCGACGCCAGGGTCGATGCCTTGTAGGTCTGGAATTTGGCGGCGTGGCAACCGCCCGCAGCGGCCTTGCGGATCAAGGCTCTCGCAAGCTCCAGCGAACCCTCATGATTGACTCCGATCTCAGCGATCACATATGGGTCGCTCGAGGCGCCGACGCTGCGCGAACCGAGCGTGAGGTCGTTCATTCGCCGTCCTGCAAAGGAATGCCGTTGAGCGCGTTGTGGCGGCGCGCAATCTTTTTCCGAAGCCGGCGGTCGTAATGAGCCATCGACTGTCGATCGTTCGTCATATTGCCGTCGTGGCGGCAGTACCGGTACAGCGGAAGTGGCACCCGGTAAATCGAAAACCGCTCCTTGAACCGAATGCGCAGGTCCTGATCCTCGTGCAGTCTGAAGGACTCGTCGTAGAGGCCCAGGTCGATCAGATGTTCGATGCGGAACATGATGCCGCAGCCGATGGGGTCTTCATCGCAATTCTTGTGCGTGATGTACACCCCCTGTTCATCCACCAGAATGTAGTCGCACGCGACCGCATGAAGCGCCTGATTGAGCATCAGGTGCCAGAACAGAATGTTGACGTACTGCTCGTGCACGAAATCGTCGGCATCGAGGCGCACGATAAAGCGGCCGCGAGCCGCGCGAATGCCGCGATTGAGCGCCGCCGGCAGTCCGAGATTCTTCTCGTTTCGTATGACCTGCACGCTGTCGCCAAACACCTGCAGCGCGTAGGTCGTCCTGTCGGTGCTGCCGTCGTCGACGACGATGACTTCGAACTGATCCCTGTTGAACTGCTGGTTCAACGCCGAGCGGATCGACCGGCCGATGAATTTCTCCTGGTTCAGCGCCGGAATGACAATTGAGACCATCGGGAGTGACATGCGCCGCTCCTACGTCTTCGCGCCTTCGCGCGACAACTGCATGTTTCTTGAGACTTCGTCGGGGTTCAGGAACGGGTACATGTTCTCGAGTGTGCCCGACTCCATCGACCCGTCCTCGCGTCTGCGCGACATCACGCGCGGCGTGCGCTCCTGGGCGGGATCGACATTGATCTCGCATAGCACCGGATCGCCGCCCAAGAGGGCCGATCTGATCGCGCCGTCCGCGGCGGCGGTTGTGTCGGCCCGGCCGTACCGTATGCCGTACGCCGCGGCGAGTTTTCGGAAGTCCGGGTTCGAGACCCCTGACACCGAATCGGCTCCGACGAGACGGCCGCCGAAGTGCGTCTGCTGCGACGCGCGGATAGAGGCATAGCCGTGGTTGTTCAGTACGAAAATCTTGATCGGAAGCCGGTAATGGGCGACGGTCTGCAGCTCTTGGATGTTGAACTGCAGCGTGCCGTCGCCGGCCACCAGAATCGTCCGCTGGCCACCGCGCGCTAGTGTTGCGCCGATCGCCGCGGGTAGGTCCCAGCCCATCGAACCAAAGTTGACGTTCGTGAACACACGCTGTCCGCGCTTCACCTTGAATGATTGGTAGACCGACCACCAATCGAGCGAATTGCCGGTGAGCACGGCCTCGTTCTCGTCGAGCGCGTCCGACAGAATGCTGGCAAAGGCGTAGCTGTTGACGTAAGGGCTGTCGGCGAGCTGATCCGGTGTGACCGGTGGGTACCTCCACGACCACTCTTGACAGGCACGAATCCAAGAGTCGAGATCGAGGTCTGGCGCCGGCAGCGCGAGCATGGCATCGATAAAGTCGCCGGCGTCGGCCGCGACAGCGACGTCGGGTACCGGGCGTGCCTTGTCAATTTCGCGAGGATCGACGTTGACCAGCACTTTCGTGGCTCGCGGCGCGAATGAGTCGGTGTTAAAGCCTACACTCGCGAGCGACATGCTGGCGCCTATAGCCAGGATCAGATCGGCATTCTGAATCACGAAATTGGCGCGCCGCTGGCCGAGCGGACCGAACCGTCCGGCGAAGCACGGATGCGACTCCTCGATCGCATCGGTGCCGCCGATTGTCCCGAGGACTGGAATCTTCAAGCGGTCGACAAGGCGCATGAACGCCGCGTGCGCGTTCGCGAGACGAACGCCATTGCCCGCGACCAGAACCGGCCGGCGGGCGCGCGAAAGAAGATCCATCACCGTTCGCCCGGCGGCACACGGGTCATCGCCGCCCGGTCCCTCATCATAAAGGCCGTCGAAAGGCGGCAGGGCGGCTTCGTCGACATGGGCGCCTTGAACGTCGAGGGGGATGTTGATCCAGGCGGGGCCGGGCCGCCCTGACGTCGCAAGGGAGGCCGCCTTCTCGAGCTCGGCGCGGATGCACGTCGGCTCCATAACGGTGGCAAAGTATTTCGTCACCGCGGGCGCCATCGCGTCGATGTTGATCTCCTGCGGGCCGAGCTGGCGGACCTTGGTGAAATCCGCCATCAAATCTCGCCGCACCTGCCCAGAAATGACGAACATGGGAATCGAGTCGACCCAGGCCCCGGCAACCCCAGACAGCGCGTTAGTGCTCCACGGACCGGTCGTGACAAGACACGCCCCGAGCGATCCGCGAATCCGGGCGTACCCTTCGGCCGCGATCGCTGACGCCTGTTCGTGGTAATTGCAGACGTACCGCAGGCGGGGGTGACTGCCGAGCGAGTCCGTCAGATGCATGATGCCGCCGCCGGAGACGGTAAAGACGTGCTCGACACCCGCGCGAGCGAGAAATTCCACGACGTAGTCAGACACCTTCATGCCGAAACCCTTTGCTGGTGCCACGCAAACGTACGCGCGATCGCGGCATCCAGTGGGACGGTGACGCCAAGCCCGAGTTCGACCTCCGCACGCTTGGTGCACGGCACGTATCGCCGCGG
>JBOGIZ010000600.1:0-4837 GCA_050747805.1 Vicinamibacterales bacterium
GCCGTGCACCTGCGGCGCGCAGCGCATCGAATACGCGTCCTGGACGCGGCCGCAGTTTTCGTGGGAGCGGTTGATCGGACTGTCCTGCAGCAGCGCGAAGAGGTTCGCGGCCGACGTGATCTGACCCGCATGCGGGCGCGCGTGGTGCAGCCGCGCCTCGAACGGATGGTACGAGCCGCGCAGCCCGTCGATCGACAGCGCGGCGGTGAGGTCGGCCGCGCGCGCGAGCCGTTCCGCTCCGACGAGCGCCAGCGCTTCGACCGCGACGGACGCCTGCGTGCCGTTGATGAGGGCCAGGCCCTCCTTGGGGCCGAGATCGATCGGCGTCAGCCCCGCGGCGGCGAGCGCGACACGCCCGGGCAGCACCTCCGGCGCGTCCCTCACCGTCGCCTCGCCCTCGCCGATCAGCACCAGCGCCAGATGTGCGAGCGGCGCGAGATCGCCGCTGGCCCCGACCGATCCCCGGCTCGGCACGATCGGATGGACGCGCCGATTGATGGCCTCGAGCAGCAGCTCCAGCGTGGATCGTCTAATGCCGGAGAATCCCTTCGCGAGCACGTTCGCGCGGAGCGCCATCATCGCCCGCACGGCCGGCACCGGCAGCGGCTCGCCGACGCCGGCCGCGTGGCTGCGGAGCAGATTGCGCTGCAGCTCGCCGAGCGCGTCGGGCGCGATGCGGACCTCGGCGAGCGAGCCAAAGCCGGTGTTGATCCCGTAGACCGCCGCGTCGCCCGCTGCGCGGCGATCGACCACGGCGCGCGCCTCATCAACGGCGCGGACAGAGGCCGGCGCCAGCGCAACCGGCGCGCGGTCGTACGCGATGGAGACGAGCTGTTCGAGCGTCAAGGTGGAGCCGTCGAGGTGAATCATTTCCATGCCGAACGCTGAGCCCCGAATGTGGACGTGCCCGATCTGAATGTCGAAGTAGAATACTGCGGGTTCGATGGCAAAAAACATCGCCGTACTGGGCGCGCAATGGGGCGACGAAGGCAAGGGCAAGATCGTCGACCTGCTGACGCCGCGCTTTTCCATCGTCGCTCGTTACCAAGGTGGGCACAACGCCGGCCACACCGTGTACGCCAACGGCCGGAAGTTCGTGCTGCGGCTTCTGCCCTCGGGCATCCTTCATGACGGGATCACGTGCGTCATCGGCAACGGCGTGGTGGTCGATCCGCAGGCCTTGTTCGCGGAGATCGACGAGCTGGCCGCGGCCGGGGTCGCCGTCGGCGATCGGCTCGTGATCAGCGACAAGGCGCACCTGATCCTGCCGTACCATCGGGAGCTCGATCTGTTGAGCGAGGCGCGCCGCGGCGAGCGAAAGATCGGGACGACGTCGCGGGGCATCGGGCCGGCGTACGAGGACAAGATCGCGCGCCGCGGCGTCCGCGTCGGCGATCTGGCCAATCCGGACGCGCTCGCGGGCGCGGTGCGCCAGAACGTCGACGCGCGCAACCGGATCATCGGCGATTCGCACATGGACGCCGGCCAGGTGCTCGCCGATCTCGGCGCCGCGTGGAGGCGCATGGCGCCGTGGGTGGCGGACGTCTCGCTGTTTCTCGCGCGTGCCCGCGCCGACGGACGCGCGATTATGTTCGAAGGCGCGCAGGGCACGCTGCTCGACATCGACCATGGCACCTATCCCTATGTCACCTCGTCAAACGCGACGATTGGCGGCGTGTGCACCGGTCTGGGGATCCCGCCGCGCGCGATCGATGGCGTCCTCGGCGTGGCCAAAGCCTACACGACGCGGGTGGGCGAGGGGCCGCTTCCGACCGAGCTGACCGGCGCGATTGGCGATCGGCTGCGCGAGAGCGGACAGGAATTCGGCGCCGTGACCGGCCGCCAGCGCCGCTGCGGATGGTACGACGCCGTCGCGGTGCGGTATGCCGTGCGCGTGAATGGGCTCGACGCGCTCGCGCTGACGAAGCTCGACGTGCTCGACGGGATGCCGGAGCTGCACCTCTGCACCGCGTACCGGTCGGCCGGCGCGACGCTGACGGAATTCCCGGCCGAGATCTCGCAGATTACGGCGTGCGAACCCGTACTGGAACGCGTTCCCGGCTGGACGGCGCCGACGCGCGGCGTCCGGCGCTTCGCGGATCTGCCCGCCGAAGCGCGCGCCTACATTGCGCGCCTGGAGGCGCTGAGCGGCGTGCCGGCGGCGATCGTCTCGACCGGCTCGGCTCGGGAAGACACGATCGTTCGCGACGAGTCGGTCGCGGCCGAGTGGTTCGGGAAGGGCTAGCGGAGATTGGGATCCCAGGAAATCAGGAAATCAGGAGTTCACTTATCAGGGAATCGGGCCGACGGTCTCGAGAGGATCAGAATTGTGTACCTTCTGACCTCCTGATCTCCTGCGATCTCCGTGATCTCGGATGCGCTCATGTGCGCTCGCGGGTGATGACGGTGTCGATGGCGCGTGCGTCGGCGTCGGCGAACTCGATGCCCGCGCGGTACTGGGGAGCGGTCGAGGGTGCGATCGGGAGCTCGAATTTGGCCCAGGCCACCGCGCCGCGAAAGCGGAGCGTCAGGTCGTCGGACGGCAGGGCGATGCGGACTTTCTGGTTCGGCCGCAGGATCGTCGACGAGATGACCTGCGCCCCGACCATCGAGAGATCGATGACGCTGGCGGGATTGCCGTCGAGCTGCAGCTCGATGCCGGTTCGAATGCGATGGCGCGGCGCGCGGCGCGTGCCGTGCCAGTCGAGCGAGCGCGGCGGCTCTTCGGTCGCGACGGAACCTCCGGCGGCGGAGGCGCCGTGTCCGGTCCGCGCCTCGGCCACGGCGGTCGGCTTGACGACCTGGCGAGAGTAGTCGCCGGTATGCGAGAGCACCCGGACTTCGGCGTGCGCGAGCGCGGGATCGCTCTTGATGCGGTTGATGAGCGCGGCGCCGCGCGGCGTCGCGGCGAACAGGCGCTCGAGCACGATGAGGCCGGGGCGCTGCTCGATGATGGCCTGCAGCGCCTGGATCGGTTCGGAGTCCGGGAACGTGAGAATTTCGCCGTCGTCGGGACCGACCGCGAGGCGGTCGCACAACGCGGGCATCAGGTTGTGGGCGGCGATGACCAGAGCGGCCGCAGGCATCGGGTGAGTCTAGCATGAGCGCAAAATTCGACGCCGACGTCATCGTGGCCGGGGCGGGACCCGCGGGCGCCACCGCCGCCGCGCGCCTGGCGCGCGCCGGGCTGCGCGTGCTCGTGCTCGAGCGCTGGGCCCTGCCGCGGCAGAAGCCCTGCGGCGGCGGGATCAGCACGCGCGCGTTGACGCGGTTTCCGTGGATGTCCGCGGCGCTCGCGCGCATTCCCACGAACCCGGTGTCGAGCCTGTACCTCGAAGGGCCCTCGGGCGACGTGTTCCGGATGCGATCGAACGGTCCGGCGGTTGTCCTGATCCGGCGTATTGAATTTGACCATGTCCTCGCGACGCTCGCCGTCGATGCCGGCGCGACCGTTGCGGCGCCCGCGCCGATCGCGCAAGCGAGTCAGGATGCCGACGGCGTGACGCTGCGGACACGGGACGGTCGCGAGTACCGCGCCCCGATGGTGATTGCCGCCGACGGCGTGAACAGCGTGGTCGCGCGCCGGCTCGGCCTGAACCCTGGTTGGCCCGCGGCGCGCATCGCGCTCGACATGATGGAAGAGACGCCGGTGTCGGCGCTGCGTGCCGCCGAACCCGACACGCTCTCCGTCTTCTACGGATACGGCGGCGCGCACGGCTACGCGTACCTCTTCCCGAAGCGCGAGCACGTCAACGTGGGGATTGGATATCTGCTGCCGTATTTTCGGGAGCGGGCCAACGCCGCCGCGTACGAGCTGCAGCAGCGGTTCGTCGGCGACATGCGCGCGCGCGGATTGATCGACGGCGTCTCGCGCCGCGAGTACTTCACGCCGTTTCTGATCCCGGTCGGCGGTCCGCTGCCACGTACGGCGGCCGGCCGCGTGCTGCTGGCGGGCGACGCGGGCGGATTCGTCAACGGCTTCTCCGCCGAAGGCATCTACTACGCGCTCGTGACGGGCGAGCTGGCCGCCGATGCCGTGCTGCAGGCGCGCCGCGCCGACGCGATCGATCCCGCCGCTGCCCGTCGCGCCTATGTCCGCGCCTGGAGGCGTGAAATCGGTCCGGAGCTGCGCGACTCCGTGCTCATTCAGCGCTATCTGTTTCCAAGCCCCGAGCGTATGGATCGCGTGGTCCGGGGCGCCAAGGCCCGGCGCGAATTCTCGGAGGTCCTCGTCGACTACGCGAGCGGCCGGTTGTCGTACCGTGCCGCGCGGCGGCGCGTGCTGTGGTATTTCCCGCGGCTGCTGCCGCGCCTCCTGCGTCTCGCCTTTGCGCCGCGCCCCAGGCGCGGATCGGGGACGGAAGTCAGCGAGGCGGCGGGATGAATGAAGGCGCACGAGGGCTGGACGGATCGCGGCCGCCGGCCGACGATCGCCGCGTGCCCCGCGCCGTGTTGTTCGATCTGGACGACACGCTGTTCGATCATCGACGCTCCTCCCGGGCGGCACTCGCCGAAGTACACGGACTGCACGCCGCGCACGTGGACTTCGACGCGTTCGAGCGGCATCACATGCACTATCTCGAAGAGATGCACGTCGAAGTCCTCGCTGGGCGCGTCGGGCTGGACGAGGCGCGGCGCGAGCGCTTTCGCCGCGTGTTCCGCGCGCTCGGAGTCGATTTGTCCGACGACCGCGTGGCCGCCGTCGCCGCGGCCTACCGCGACGGCTACGTGTCGGCCCGACGCGTGATTGACGGCGCCGTCGATCTGCTGCGCGCGCTCCAGCCCATGACGCGGATCGGCATCGTGTCGAACAATCTTCTCGACGAGCAGCGCGACA
>JBOGIZ010000601.1:0-2018 GCA_050747805.1 Vicinamibacterales bacterium
GCGCAGTTCCGGCTTCTTGCCCATCAACTGTTCCACCAGCTCTTCCGTGGTCTTGCTGTCCCCGCCGGAAATCTCGACCTTGACCAGGGTGCGATGGCCCGGACGCATGGTGGTTTCCTTAAGCTGGGCGGGCATCATCTCTCCCAGGCCCTTGAAGCGCGTGATCTCGGGCGTGCCGCGGCCGTTCGCGTGCATTTTGAGCAATCGATCCTTGTGCGGCTCGTCGAGCGCCCAGAAGGTCTCTTTGCCGATATCGATCCGGTAAAGGGGCGGCTGTGCGAGGAACAGGCGGCCCGCGGTGATGAGCTGCGGCATGTGCCGGTAGATGAACGTCATGAGCAGCGTCGCGATGTGATGGCCGTCTGAATCGGCGTCGGCGAGAATGATGATCTTGCCGTAGCGCAGCCGCGACAAGTCGAAGTTCTTCCCAAACCCGCAGCCGAGCGCGGTCACGAGATCCGTCAGCTCCTTGTTCTCGAGCACCTTCGCGAGCGACGCGCTTTCGGTGTTCAGCACCTTTCCGCGCAGCGGCAGAATCGCCTGCCGCGTGCGGTCGCGTCCCTGCTTCGCGGAGCCCCCGGCCGAATCGCCTTCGACGATGAAGATCTCACTGTCCTCGCGGCCGGGGGACGTACAGTCACTGAGCTTCCCCGGAAGCGTCATGCGGTTCGACGTCGCCGTCTTACGCGCCACTTCCTGCTGCGCGGCGCGGCTGGCTTCGCGCGCGCGCGCCGCCAGAATGATCCGCGCGACGATCGATTCGGCCACCGAGATATTCGTGTTCAGCCAATGCTCGAGCGCCGGGCGCACCTGCGAATCGACGGCCGCGGTCGCTTCGGGATTGTTCAGGCGATCTTTCGTCTGGCCCTGGAACTGCGGTTCCTGCAGGAACACGCTCAACACGGCGACGAGCCCTTCGCGGATGTCTTCCGCCGTGAGCGTGACGCCCTTCGGCGACAGATTATGGGTCTCGATGAAGTTGCGCACGGCCTTCGTGAGACCCGCGCGGAATCCGTTCTCGTGCGTCCCGCCGGAACTCGTCGGGATGCCGTTCACATAGCTCAGCACGTGCTCGTCGGTCGACTGCGTCCACTGCAGCGCCACATCGAGGCGGATTCCGCTGTCGTCCTTGTCGCGCGCGAACGTGAAGGGCGATTCGTGCACGACCGCGGCGGCGCGCTCGTTCACGATTTTCTTCAGATAGTCGACCAGCCCTTCGGAATGCTGAAAGACGGCCTTCTCGCCTGTCGCCTCGTCTTCGAACGCGAGGCGGACGCCCTTGTGCAGGTAGCTCGACACCTCCAGCCTCTGCCTGAGCAGGCCGGCGTCGAACTCCACCTTCGGAAAAATCGTTGTGTCCGGACGAAAGAATACCGTCGTTCCGGTGCCGCGCGCCGCCCCCAGCTTCTTCACGACGCCGACAGGTTTTCCCTGCTTGAAGCGCTGCTCCCAGGCTGCGCCGTCGCGCTTCACCGTCGCGATAAGATCTTTCGAGAGCGCATTCACCACGCTCGCGCCGACGCCGTGCAGGCCGCCGGCCGTCTTGTAACTGCCGGCGTCGAACTTGCCACCGGCGTGGAGCGTCGTGAAGATCACTTCGAGCGCGCTCTTCTTCGTCTTGGGATGCTTGTCGACCGGAATGCCGCGTCCATCGTCAGTCACGGTGATCGACGAACCGTCTTCGTGCAGGGTGAGCACGATGTTCGACGCGTGGCCATTCATCGCCTCGTCGATCGCGTTGTCGAGAATTTCCCAGACGAGATGATGCAGGCCCGTGCTGCCGACGCCGCCGATGTACATGCCGGGGCGCTTGCGGACGGGCTCGAGGCCTTCGAGGACGGTGATGTCTTTGGCGGTATATGTGGACACTGACGGGTTCCAGGGGTTCCTAAGTACACCGTTTCAGAAGTTCGTACACGTATTTCCTCAGGCGGCGATCGCATCGGCGTTGGAGGGGGTCAGTTTGGCCAGCAATTTGGCCAGGTCGCGGCGCGTGAAGGTCCACTCGAATGGTCGCC
>JBOGIZ010000602.1:0-3881 GCA_050747805.1 Vicinamibacterales bacterium
GCCCGAAACCGATCCGTGTTACAAAACGGCAAAAGAGAATCTTGCGCAAATCAAAGGCCGCTGACGGAGTGCTCTCATGCCTCACCATCGATTGATCCGAACGATCCTGGCCGCCGCCGCCCTCGCGACCCTTGCCGGCTCCGTCGCCGCCCAGCAACAGCAGTCCGCCGATCCGTGGTATGGCCGGATGGCAAAGCCGAAGGACTTCGATCCTCCGAAGGTGTTTGCCAACACGTTCAGCATCGAGCTGCCGAAGGACTGGCAGCTCGCGCCGGGCCACACGGGCACCGTGTTTCTAGTGGCGGAGAAGACGAAGCGCTTCCAGGCGGGCGCGGTGATCACGCTCGAGTACATGCGCCTGCAGGCTCCGTTCGACCCGTCGCTGCTCAACGCGTTGGCGCCGATTGAACTCGACGATGTGCGGCGCCGCGAGTTGGCGGGGCAGACCTTTACGCTGGACCACAAGATGGTCGACGGTCGTGCGCTGATCGTGATCCAGTACGATCGGCCCGGCCTCGCGGGCGCTCCCGATCACGTCGTCCAGTATTCCTTTCCGGTCGGCCGGACGATGTACCGCTTGATTTGCATCGCGCCGACCGCCGAGATCCAGAAGTACCGGCCGATCTTCGCGCATGCCGCGGCGTCATTCACGCCGCTCAAGGGAGCCGGCGGCTAACGCAATCAGCGAGGCTGCAGCGCGGCGCGGGCGCGGTCGAACATGAGCAGCGCGCCGGCCGCGGCGGACGAGGCGTTCCACGGCACCTCTTGGCCGTTCGCGGCCCGGGCCAGCGACACGGCCGTCGATGCGAGCGTGCACGCGCTCCGCAGCGTGTCGTGAACGAGCATCGCATCCCGCGTGGGCTGCACGCCGTCAAGCTCGTCGTGCACGAGAGCGATGGTCCGCGCAGCCACGTCGAGGCGATCGGGCGGCACGTCCGTCCGCCGATCGATTGATTCGAGCACGCCACGGACGGTCTCGAACTGCTCGACGATTGGCGCGACCCGCGCGCGGTACCGAGGAAGCGGCGTCGGCAGCGCGTCAGGCGCCGCTGTCGGCACCCGTGGCGTCGGGGGACTCGCAGAGCCCGCTTCCGACGCACGTCCGGGTTTGGTTTCGGATGAGGGTGCGCGTTCTGGCGCGGCCTCCGACGTGTCGGGTAATTGTTTCGGCGCGGCGGCGCGTGGTGACGAGGGCTCGTGCGCGGGCGCGGCGGTCGTGATCGAAATGCGAATGAGGCCCGTCTCGCGCTGCGAGGCGTCAAGCTTGTATGCTCGCGATTCGCCCAGATCGATGACCACTCGTGTCACGAGCGGCGAGAGGCTGTGGGGAGCTGCGCGTACTCGAGTCACGACGCCCAGGGCTTTCGCCGGCAGATCGGGCCGGGCGACCTGCACGCCCGCCAAGTCGAGGTAGATGCGGGGCGGTCCGTCAAGCACGCCAACCTTCGGCTCAGGCAAGGCGCCGTCGGCCGACAGCTCCACGATGGGTAGAGCAACGTCGCCGCTGAGGCGAACCGCTGTCAGCGTGGTCACCCGCGGCGGACGCTGGGCGGTTACCGCTTGATGGCGACGCAATCCGTCGGCGGCGTGCGCCGCAGGAGCGGACAGCAAAGCCGCGGCGATCAACAACGCGGCTCGACGTCCCCCCGGAGCAGGCATCCGTGGCGGCTACTATGTCACGGCCGCCCGCCGCTCGCCAGGGGCTGTGCTGAGGGACTCCGCATCACGCTGGGCGGAAGAGTGACGCGCGGAATAGTTCAGTCGGACCGTCCGCGCGACGTTCGTCGCCGGGGCGTCCATCTTGCACGCGCCTCAGGCGTGCACGAGCGACGCCGGACCTTGCACAGGATCGAACGGCTCCGCGCACTGCGGTACCATCACAAACTCATCCTTTCAATCGTCATCGTCCTGTGCGTGCTCGGCGTGCTGCTCGCGCTCGGGAAAGACTGGACGACGCTCCGGATCGAGAGCGCCTACGGCGCCGGCGACCCGCGCTTTCCCACGTACCTCGCGGCCCTCGTCGGATCTACAGTCACGACCGGCAACTCGTATACGGTCCTCACCAACGGCGACGTCTTTCTTCCAGCCATGCTCGACGCGATCGATCGCGCGCAGCGCAGCGTCTGGTTCGAAACCTACAACTATGAGAAAGGCGTCCTCTCGCGGCGCTTCACGAGCGCGCTTGCCTCAGCCGCGCGGCGCGGCGCCCGCGTCACGCTGATCGTCGACGCGGTCGGCTCGAAAAAAATGCCGCACGACGAGTGGCAGGAGCTCCATGATGCCGGCGTGAGGCTCGCCGACTACGGCACCTTACGCTGGTACAAACCGCAGGCGATGAACTACCGCTCGCACCGCAAGTTGCTCATCGTCGACGGTACCGTCGCGTTTACCGGAGGCGAAGGCGTGGCGGACAAATGGATGGGCCAGGCGCAGGATCCCGACCATTGGCGCGACACGATGGTCGAAATCCAGGGACCGCTCGTTCGGCTGCTCGAGGGCGCGTTTGACGACACGCTGGTCGACGCGCGGGGTCCCGTCACGCCGCAGGTCGATTCACCGCGCGTCCCACCGGAGGCCGCCGCCGACCGGGCGCTCATCGTCCGCGGCTCGGCGAGTTCCGACAACGACCTGAAGCGGCTCTACATGATCGCGATCGCGTCCGCGCGCCAGACGCTCGACATCTGCAGTCCGTATTTCATCACCGACGCGTCAAGCAACTGGGCCCTGGCGCAGGCGCGCGCGCGCGGGGTCAAGGTTCGAATTCTCGTCGACGGCGATCACACCGACGCCCTGCCCGTGAAATTCGCCAGCCGCGCCGCCTACTCGCGCTTTCTCAAGGAAGGGATCGACATCTACGAATATCAGCCGACGATGCTTCACACGAAGGTGATGGTGATCGACGGCACGTTCAGTATGTTCGGATCCGCAAACTTCGACAATCGTTCGCTCGAGCTCAACGACGAGCTCAACGTAGCCGTCGTCGATCGGGCGCTCGCCGCGCGGCTGCTCGAGGATTTCAACAAGGACCTGCAGTCGGCGAAACGCATCGACGCCGGGACGTGGAGCGATCGATCGCCGCTCGAGCGCGGGCGCGAGCAGTTCTGGCGGTGGTTCGACGAAGCATTTTGAATGCGGGGTGCGGAGCGCGGGGTGCGGAGTGAAAGCCGCAGCCCTCAAGCGTCGCGAGCCGGGGTCGCGCCGGACTCTTCAAAAATGCCGGCCTGCTCGGCCGTAATCGTGTCGTAGAACGGCCACAGGCGGGCGCCACTTACATATCGGTGGCGTAGCCCTTCCTGACGCCCGTCGAGGTTCGCCAGTCGAGCCAGGGAAACTTCGTTCCTCTTCAGGCGAATCTTTTTCACTTCTTTCGCGGTCCCCGCCCCTCGCCGCCGTCTCGACTGCCGGATCAAGGCAACTCCCGACCACCTTTCGCCACGATGTTGCCGCATGTGGGACTAAAGGTAAGTATCGCCATTTCAATTGCTTAGCAGGCATATCCGTTGCAGTTGTGCTCGCCGGACCCCGTGCGCCGACCACGGTGCGCGGTCCGGCATCAACTTCCGATCTCACCCGTGGCACCGGGGAGGAGGACGACGTGGCAAAGGAAGATCGCGGATTCGCGTCAATGGATCCGGCGAAGCAGCGCGAGATTGCGAGCAAGGGCGGAAAGGCCGCGCATCAGAAGGGCACCGCGCATGAATGGACGACCGAGGAGGCGCGCGACGCCGGCCGAAAAGGCGGCATCGCCAGCCATCGCCGCCGGCGCGAACAGTTGGGCGGGCCGGACGATCAACCCGAAACGGCGTCGGACGTCACCGGTTCCGCCAACGGCTCGATGAACCGCGAAGACTGAACCGCGCAGCTCATTCGGTCTTAGACTG
>JBOGIZ010000603.1:0-6893 GCA_050747805.1 Vicinamibacterales bacterium
ACGTCGTCGAGTCCACCCGGTGGGAGGAGTGAGCCGATCACGGCGCGCTGGCCGTCTCTCCTGGAAACACCATCGCACCCGGCGCAGACGATTCCGCAACGGACCCGTTACAGCCGGGTTAATTTCCTTCGATCGGTCGCTATCGCTCGCGTCGAGCGCCGATCGGCCCGCCATTCGGTAAGATCGCAGGCATGAACGACGTGCTCACGCTGATTCTCGGCGGCGGTCGCGGGACGCGCCTCTATCCGTTGACGCACATGCGATCCAAACCCGCGGTCCCGATCGGCGGCAAATACCGGCTGATAGACATTCCGATCAGCAATTGTCTCCATGCGGGGCTCAAGCGCATCTTTGTGCTCACGCAGTTCAATTCGGCGTCGCTCAACCGGCACGTCGCGCAAACCTATCGGCTCGACATGTTCTCTGACGGCTTCGTCGAAGTGCTCGCCGCCGAACAGACGCCCGACAGCTCCGCCTGGTTTCAGGGGACGGCGGACGCCGTGCGTCAGGCAGCGCGTCACTTCGCGGGATACGACGCGGAGTACTACCTGATTCTCGCCGGCGATCACCTCTACCGCATGGATTTCTGCGAGCTGATCGATTCGCACATCGAGCACGGCGCCGACATCACCATCGCCGCGCAGCCCGTGAGTCGTGACGATGCGACCGAGATGGGGATTTTCAGATTCGACGCCCGCGGCCAGATCAGCGGGTTCGAGGAGAAGCCCAACGCCGCGCGCCTCGCAGAGATGAAGAGCAGCGCGCCGCGCGGCACCGCCGTCGGCGGCCTGAACGCCGAGAAGCCGTTTGTCGCCTCCATGGGCATCTATGTTTTCTCGCGCGACGTGCTGCTCGACGTCCTGAAGCGTCCGGGCGTCGACTTCGGCAAAGAGATCATTCCGGCGGCGCTCGGGACGCTCAACGTCCACTCGTATCTCTATCGCGGGTACTGGGCCGATGTGGGAACCATCGCGGCGTTCTACGACGCGAACATCCAGCTCACACGCCGCGGCGCACCGTTCAATTTCTTCGATCCGCTCCGTCCAATCTATACGCATCCGCGGTTTCTGCCGTCGACACGGATTCATGAGTCGCGGATCGATTCGGCGATTGTCGCCGAAGGCTGCTTCCTCGATCAATGCCAGATCCGCGAGTCCGTAATTGGGATTCGGGCGTCGGTCGGCCCAGGAAGCCACATCACGCGGTCGGTGCTGCTCGGCGCCGATTTCTACGCGGACGGCGACGACGGCGAGGTGCCGCTCGGGATAGGGCGCGACGTCGTGCTCGATCGCGTGATCGTCGACAAGAACGCGCGCATCGCCGACGGCGTCCGCCTCGTCACTGATTCGGGAACCGCGCACGCGGACGGCGATGGATGGTGCATCCGCGACGGCATCATCGTCGTGCCGAAAGGCGCCGTGGTGCGCACAGGCGTCGCGGCGCGATAACGCAGCGAACGGGCATCCCCACGCGCACGAGACGGACGCGGCCATTGCGACCCAGCGCCAGGTCCGCCGCGAACTCGCGCGCCATACGTGAGCGGACACGTGAGCGAGCGCCGCGAGCGAGCCACACGACCGGAGCGAGCCGGCGAAGCGGCGAGCGAGGACGTGTGGTGGGGAGCCCGAGGGGCGACGCCGCTCGGATGAGATTAGTCCGCCAGCTTGCGGAGGATCTTCGGCGTGACGAGCCAGCGCAGCATGCCGGCGCCTTTCGCGGGGGGCACGTCGAAGTCGATGCGGCAGACGCCGCCCTTCTTGAACTCGAGCGGGTTGTGCGCGCCGAGCAGATGGGCGGCCAATTCGCCGAGATTTGGCTCGTGGCCCACCAGCGCGAGCTTTCCTTTGCGCAGGTGCTTCATCAATTCCTGAATCACGGCCGCGGGCGTCCCGGAAGGCGCGAGCGCGTCGGACTGGACCACGGCGGGCTTGTTCTTCATCTCGGCGAAGACGTCGGCCGTCTGCCGCGTGCGCACGAGAGGACTGCAGATGATCTCGTCGAAGGCGACGCCAAGGTCCTCGAGCGCGCGCGCCTCCTTCCGCAGCTTGGCCACGCCGGCAGGCGTGAGCGGGCGCTTCTCATCGTCGGGATACTCGCGCCCGCGTTCCCCGGCGAGGCCGTGGCGAATAAGATACAGCTCGAGCATCGCCACCTCAGCGTCCCTGCGCTGCGGCACGGCGCGGCGCGAGCGACATCTTCGCGGCGCGGCGACGGGCCGTCAGCCGAACCGTGACGTCGCGGCGGGCGCTCTCGACGGCCTCGAGCACCCGCGGCCGCATCGCGATGTAGCGGCCGTGAAGATGCCGGCACTCGTCTTCGATGTGCCGCGAGAGGACGCCAAGGCCAGCATCGGACGCGCGCCGGTGGGAGGCCGAGACGATCCCGACGTGATGCTGGAGCACCTGCAGATCGTGCAGCCGGCCGAGCGCGTCCTGAAGCCGCTTGATCGTCCGGAGCGCCGCGCTGCATGGCGCCGCCCCGCTTTCATCCGCAATCTCGAGCGCATACCGAAGCTTCTTCGCCGCGATGCGGACCTCGTGCAGCGACTCGGCCGCGTAGACCTGCCCCGCGTGATCGATCGCGTGCTGCAGACGCCGGGCACGGTGTGCGATGCGCGACGCGAGCACGGCGCGCCAATTGTGATCCTCGGTGGGATGCATCAGCGCCTCGCGTGCGGACGCGAGACGTCGGCCGAGTTTGCCGGTATCCACGGTTTTCAGACGATCCTTCATCACCGCGCGGCGCCCCTCGCGATCCTCGATCACCTGCGCGCGCACGTCGGCGAGCGCCGCCCGCGGCACACCGGCCCGTTCGGCGAGCTCATCGATGAGGTGCAGCGTCACGTCCAGCTCTCGGACCGTTCCGAGCGCCTGGGTCAGGCGGCGAATCTTGCGCTCCGCCTTGCCGCGCTTGGTGCCGTGCAGCCCTACGGTGAGCACTGGAAGGGCCTCGCGCAGCCGCCGCGATGCCACGCGCGCCTGGTGCACGCCCGTATCTTTTCCCACAATGGCGGCCGCAAGATGGCGCTTCAGGGCACGTGTGCGGCGTTCGAGGAGACGCACCAGAGGGAGCGGACGGTTCATGGTAGGATTCGGCCGAAACGACGGAACGGTCAGTATATAACGGCCATGTAACGAAGCAATTCCCCCGCCACCCCTGCCGTATTGCCCCCACGCATGCGCATCGCCGCCATCGACATCGGCACCAACTCGCTCCACATGATCGTGGTGGTCGTCAGGCCCGATTTGTCGTTCGAAGTCGTCGATCGGGAGAAGGAGATGATCCGGTTGGGAGCCGGCGGCCTGGACGGCAGGAACTTGACGCCGACGGCGATGACGGCGGCGCTGCAGACGCTGACAAAGTTCAGACGGCTGGCTGATTCTCACAAAGTGGATGAGATCGTCGCGGCGGGCACCTCGGCCGTGCGAGAGGCGCAGAATGGCGGCGACTTCATTGCCGAGGTGCAACGGAAAACCGGAATCGTCATCCGCGTCATCACCGGCGTCCAGGAGGCTCGGCTCATCCATCAGGCGGCCGTGTACGGCGTTCATATGGGCGGACGGCCGGCCGTCGTCATCGACATCGGCGGCGGCAGCACTGAGGTCACGCTCGGCACCGCCTCGCACGTCAGTCATGCGCGAAGCTTCAAGCTCGGCGTTATCCGTCTGACGGAGCGTTTCGTGCGTTCGGATCCGTTGACGGCAGGCGACGAGCGCCGAATGCTGAAGCACATTCACAAGGAGATCGGCGGCTATCTCGACGGCATCGCGTCCCGACGGTTCGAGCGTGTGATTGGCACGTCTGGAACGATTCTCAGTCTCGGCTCTCTGGCCCTCAGCTCGCACGGTGGGCTTCGGCCCGAAGCGCTGCGCAATCGGCCGGTGTCGGCGAAAGCGATACACCGCGTCCGCGGCACGCTGCGCGACATGGATCTGGACGCGCGGCTCCGTCTGCCTGGACTCGATCCCCGCCGCGCCGACATCGCCGTCGCCGGTTCGGTGCTCCTCGACGCGGTTCTCCGGCGTCTCGGCGCCGAGGAGCTGACGCTCTGCGATCTGTCGCTGCGCGAGGGCCTGGTGCTCGATTACATTGACCGGAACACGGCGCGAATCCGCAAGATCGAGCGCTACCCCGACGTCCGCCGGCGTAGCGTCGTGGAACTGGGCGAACGCTGCGGCTACTGGTCGGATCATGCGCGGCACATCGCGCGCCTGGCGCTCACGATTTTCGACCAGACGCGCGGGGTGCACGGCCTTGGCGACCGCGAGCGCGAATGGCTCGAGTTCGGGGCGCTGCTGCACGATGTCGGCAACCACATCAGCTACGAGCGGCACCACCGCCACTCGTACTATCTGATTCGAAACGGCGGTCTGCGCGGCTTCGAACCCGATGAAGTCGAGCTCATCGCGCTCATCGCGCGATATCACCGCCAGGCCACGCCAAAAAAGTCGCACGAAGGCTACGGACTGCTGAAGGGGCCGCTCCGACGGACGGTCCGGACGCTGAGCGCGATCGTCCGGCTGGCCGAAGGCCTCGACCGGAGCCACGGGCAGGTCGTCGAGACCGTCGACGTCGTGCCGAAGGCGAACGAATACGCGATCCGGCTGCGCACCACGGGCGACGCCGAACTGGAATTGTGGGCTGCGCACCGCCATGCGGCGCCGCTCGAGGACGTCCTCGGACGTCCGCTGCGGTTCGAAGTCGCACGCCGCGCCGCGAAGGAATCAAGATCCGATGCTGAACAATCTGACCACCCCCCATCAGTACCCCGGCAAGCTGTTCGTCGTCGAAGGTATCGACTGGTCGGGAAAAACCACACAGCTCGGGCTGCTGGCGAAGTGGCTTAGCGCTGCTGGTCGTCCCGTCTTCGTGACGGAATGGAACTCGTCCGCGCTCGTGAAGGCGGCGACGAAGGCCGGCAAGAAGAAAAACGCGCTGACGCCGATGACCTTCAGCCTGCTGCACGCCACCGACTTCGCCGACCGCCTGCTCTATAACATCGTCCCGCCGCTCAAGGCGGGCATGATCGTGCTCGCCGACCGCTACACGTACACGGCATTTGCGCGCGACGCCGCGCGCGGCGTGGATCCGCGGTGGGTGCGCGAGCTGTACAGCTTCGCGGCGAAGCCGGACCTGTCGGTGTACTTCCGTGTGCCGATCGACGTGTCGGTCGATCGGCTGCTCGCCCGGCGCGTCAAGCTCAAGTTCTATGAGGCGGGCCTCGACATGGGCTGGAGCACGAACGCGGTCGAGAGCTTCCGGATCTTTCAAGGCAAGGTTCTCGACGAGTACGATCGCATCGTGGACGAGTACGGGCTGAGCGTGATCAGCGCGAGCGGCAGCATCACCGAGCAGCAGCGGGTCTTCCGCCGCCTGGTCTCGCAGCACCTCGAGATTGAGAGCGAAGAGGATGTCATTGACGAACCTGCCTGAGGACCACGGCGCGAATGGCGGTGGGCAGCCCGGCGCGTACTACAGCTACGGGATTCCCTACCTGTCGATGGCCGACTACCCCGGCAAACTGATCGCCATCGAAGGCACCGATGGCGTCGGACGCTCGACGCAGATCCGTCTGCTCCGCGAATGGCTCGAGGTGCAGGGCTACGGCGTCGTCGAAACCGGCTGGACGCGGTCGGAGCTGATGCAGCCGACGATCGACGTCGCGAAAGCGAGCAACACGCTCAACAAGCTGACGTTCGTGCTGCTCTACGCGACCGACTTTGCCGATCGCCTCGAAAAGGTGATCATCCCGGCGCTGCGCGCCGGGTTCATCGTGCTGTCGGACCGCTACATCTTCACCGCGCTCGCGCGGGCGGGCGTGCGCGGGGTCGACCGCGTCTGGCTGCGCGACTTGTACGGCTTCGCGATCGCGCCGCATCTGGTTTTCTATCTGAAAATCGACGAACGCACGCTCATCCGCCGCGTGCTCCAGTCGCGCGGGATGGATTACTGGGAGTCGGGCATGGACCTCAAGCTCGGCGACGACATCTATGAAAGCTTCCGGGCGTACCAGCGCGCGCTGCTCAAGGAGTACACGTCGATGGCCGACGAGTTCCGCTTCCGCGTGCTCGACGCGAAGCGCAAGGTGGACGTGATCCAGGATGAACTCCGGCGCCAGATCGCGGCGTTTCTCGCCGAGTCAGACGCGTCCACCTCGCTCGCTGTCGCGACGCGGGCGGACGGCCCCCCTTAATCGCAGGAGACCAGGAGTTCAGGAGATGAAAGAGTATTTCCGTTCGAGACCTCCTGACCTCCTGATCTCCTGATCTCCCGCGAGAACGACGCCGAGCGTTACAGAGCGTTTACACGGCCGAAATGCCATCGAAACTGGCCTGCGAGTAGGATGGCGGTATGCCGCCGGCCTCCGAGGCTCCGTCTTCCGGTACCCGCCACGCAGCGGGATCGCTCGCCTCGGCCCTTCAGGCACGTCCGCAACCGCCGGCGGCCGACACGCCAGGGCGGACGTGCAAAGTGGACGTCCGCAGCCTGAACTTCTATTACGGCGCGAAGCGGGCGCTCGAGAACATCTCGATCGAGATCCCGCAAAATCTCGTCACCGCATTCATCGGCCCATCGGGCTGCGGCAAGAGCACGTTCCTGCGCACGCTCAACCGGATGAACGACGTTATTGCCGGCACACGCGTTGACGGGCAGGTCTTCATCGACGGGTCCAACATCTACGACGGCCGTACCGACGTCGTCGCGCTCCGGCGTAAAGTCGGCATGGTCTTCCAGAAATCGAATCCGTTCCCGAAATCGATTTTCGAAAACGTCGCGTACGGGCTTCGCATCAACGGTGTGGCCCGGTCGCGGGCCGACCTGCACGCCCGGGTCGAAGACAGTCTGCGTCGGGCGGCGATCTGGGACGAGGTCAAGGACCGGCTGCACGAATC